>DATDOR010000455.1:0-3834 GCA_035293165.1 Anaerolineales bacterium
GTGGACAAATTCATTGAAGCGTACCCCTTGATAGAATCCACGCCAGGACATCAAGGCGGGTAAACGTTCCCAGCCATAAGCGGAGGCCAGTTCAGTAAAGTCAATCCAATACCCGGTAGGAGGAAAGGGATCATAGGCCCCGCCGGCCTCGTATAATGCCGGGTTTCCGTCGAAGCGCGCGTTTAACTCCCAGGGTTGTGTTTCTAACGGACGGCCTTGTGAGCCATCCTGAAAGCGCGCGAGCAGGTATATACGCCAGTAGGTCTCCTGCCCGAAGTCTTCGCGGATGACTTTGAGCCACCCGGCGTTAATAGGGGCGGTGTTAACGGCAATGGCGCGCCCGGTATAGAGCCAGTCGTTGCCCATGCCTGGGGGGAGAGGGGAGGTCAGGGGGACATAGGCGTTTTCGAGGGTAGCCAGGAAATCCCATCCGGTAATTTGGGCGACGCGTTCACGCAAGGCATTGAAGGATTCGTCGGCGACGTCGTGGAGGCGTGGATCGGGGACTTGTATATCGAACAAAGGAACCAGGTGTTGGCGTCCGGGAGGCAAATCAACGTTGGGGGTGACGCGGGGCTGCCAGAGCAGACCGGGCGTGGCCTGGGCAGCGGCGAGGATAGCCTGCGGTGGGGGTTGGGAGATGCTGGCATTGCCCCAGGCCAGTCCTTCTACAGTTCCTGGAAGGGACATGGGAGGAAGTGCGAGTAACCCTTCCGAGGGTAGATAATAGGCCGTGAGATAAGGTTCGTTGGGTGTATCAAGGGAGGTGAGAAGGGTATCGCCGTCAGGGCTGAACACAGGCCAGTCGCCGGCGCCCGCCCCCGTTTGTTTCTGAGGTTCGTTCCCCGGCGCGCCCTGTTCGGCGAGAGTCGCCACGCGCAGGGTATGCAGGCCATTGGAGACGGTTGCCCAGGCCAGGCGATTTCCATCAGGGGACCAGGTGGGATGAGAGTCAATACTGTCTGGATTAAGACTTAAGTTGGTGAAGCGTTGGTCCGGGTTTTCCAGGTCGGCCAGCCAGATTTCGGGTTCGCCGCTTCGGATAGAGACAAAGGCAACGCGCCGGCCTTGCGGAGACCAGGCCGGGGCGTAATCTGGCCCTGGATCGAAGGTGAGTTGAAGGGGATCACTGGAGCCGTCTGTAGGGATAAGGTAAATATCGAGGTTGTCGTTGCCGAACTCGTTCGGTCGGTAGCTCTCATAGGCGAGGAAGAGGCCATCAGGCGACCAGGTGGGGCTGGCGTCGTAGACTGGGGTGTTGGTGAGGCGGGTGGTTTCGCCGGTGAGGAGGTCGAGGAGGTAAAGGTCAAATGGGCCATCCCTGTCAGAGGCGAAGGCGAGGCGGGTTCCGTCGGGACTGAGGGCGGGGGTGGTGTCGTCCCATTCGCCGTTGGTGATGCGGGTGAGCGGGAGGGTTTGGGGTTCGTAGAGGAAGAGGTGGGTGTGGAGGCCTTCGCGGAGGGCGAGTATGAGGAGCCCGTCAGGGAATTCGTGACGGATGAGGGGAAGATCGGAGAGGGGGGTGGGGGTGCGGGAGGGGGTGGGCGAGGGTGTCTGTGAAGGGGTGGAGGTAGGAGTATCGGAGGGTAGGGGGGAGGGGGTGAGGGAGGGGGTATGCGTGGGAGCGAGGTAAGCGAGGCCGGTCCCTTCGAGAAAACCAAGCCGCCCGGCAAGATAGATGCCGCCCAGAAAGAGGAAAATGATAAGAAAAATGGTTCCTCGAAAGAGGACGATCCGGGAAGGGCGATAACGTTTCTGTTTGGGTGGTTCAGGGGCGGGCGATAATGTATCGGTCACACCCTAATTGTGCTTGGATTGGGTGGTTTTGTAAAGCATTGAACTTTTATTCTTCAATTTCCTCAAACCCCATCCGGTACAACCGCGCATACTTCCCATCCAATACCAATAATTCCTGGTGCATGCCCATCTCCACAATACGACCACTGTCCATCACAACAATATAATCTGCATTGACAATGGTCGAGAGCCGGTGGGCAATAACAAAAGCTGTCCGGCCTCTGAGCAGGTATGCCAGGGCGTCCTGGATGATTTTCTCGGTTTGTGTATCAATGCTGGAGGTCGCTTCGTCGAGAATGAGAATGCGCGGGTTGGCGAGCAAGGCGCGGGCGAAGGAGATGAGTTGGCGCTGCCCAACGGAAAGCACTGCCCCGCCTTCCTCGACTGAGCTGTCGTACCCGTGCCGGAGTTTGCTGATGAAATCATGGGCACCCACAGCACGAGCCGCAGCCTCGATCTCTTCATCTGTTGCATCCAAACGACCAAACCGGATATTTTCTTTGACTGTCCCATCGAACAGGAACGGGTCTTGAAGGACGATACCCATTTGCGCGCGCAGGCTGGCCTGTGTGACCGAGCGGAGGTCAATCCCGTCAATTTTCACTGCACCTTCGTTGGGATCATGGAAGCGGGAAACTAATTTAACGATGGTGGATTTTCCCGCGCCGGTCTCGCCGACCAGGGCAATCGTTGCGCCAGCCGGGACTTGCAGGTTAATGTTGTACAGGACAATGCCGGTATCTTTCTCGTACTGGAAGCAGACATTTTCAAAAGTAACTTCTCCCTGGATGGGTGGCATCGGTACGGCGTCGTGTGCGTCTTGGACATCAATGTCGCGATCAAACAGCTCGAAAATACGCTCCCCCCCCGCCATCGTGGATTGGAAGTTATCATATCGCTGGCTCAAATTTCGGATCGGGCCAAAGAAACGTTCGATGTACAACACAAAAGCGACCAACACGCCAGCAGTCAATTCGTCTTGCAGGACGTATCGCCCACCTACCCAAACCACCAGGGCTGTAGCGATACTTCCCAACAGGTCAGCAACGGGCAAGAAGATGGAAGCCAGCCTCTGAGCGATCAAGTTCATTTTCAGGTTGTAGCCATTGACCACTTCCTGAAAATAGTCGTAGTTATATGGTTCGCGCGAAAAAGCCTGCACCACACGAACGCCGTTAATATTTTCTGCCAGGACGGAGTTGATCCAGCTATTTGCTGTGCGAACTTTACGGTAGTTTTGCCTGGACACATTACGGAAATAACTCGTCGCAGCGATCATGAGGGGCAAGACGGTGAAGGTCAACAGCGAAAGCCGGATATCCATTGACAACATGGCAATCAAAATACCCGCCAATGTAAAAACCTCCCGGAATGTCGCCAGCATCGCCCAGGTGATGAATTGCTGGGCAACCCCCACGTCGTTGATAACACGGGAGATGACCCGCCCGACACTATACCGGCTGTAAAAACTGAGGGAGAGGGCTTGCAAATGTTCAAAGAGTTGTTTTCGCAAATCATAGATGACACCCTGCCCTACACGAACCATAATGTGGACGCGTAAGAAGGTCACAATCCACTGAGCCGCAGCAAAAATTAGATACCAAAGCACGGCCTGGCCCAACACTTCTTGCGAGCCTTTGGCTAATCCATCGTCAATTGCCACCTGGACGAAATACGGCCCAGCAACCACGGCTGCTGCCCCAATGAACATCAAGACTAACGAAACCAGGATTCTCCCGGTATAAGGCTTGAGAAATTGCAGGTATCGCCGTGCAACATAGGGGTCATACCCTTTGAACTGATCCCCTTCAAGTACGTATGGTGGCGGGATACGTTGTTTTCGGAGAAAGGGTTGGGATGTTTGAGCAGTCATGGGCTAATCCGCAAAAGCTCTTTCTTGACTTGCGGCCTCCTCTTGATCTTTCAACTGTAACTCATAAATCTCCCTGTACAGGCCATCCTCCTCAAGGAGTTCTTCATGAGTCCCGCGCTGGACAATGCGGCCATCGTCGAGCACCAGGATCAGGCCGGCACGTT
>DATDOR010000456.1:0-3564 GCA_035293165.1 Anaerolineales bacterium
AAAAGATGTCTACAATCAAAATTCGTCGAATTTTATTTGGTGAACCTTTTCCTACCAGCCGCGAGGCGCATGAGCGGTTGGATAAGGTGCGCGCGCTGGCGGTGTTCGCCTCGGACCCCATCAGCAGCAACGCGTATGCCACCGAGGCAATCATGAGTGTGTTGATTGTGTTGGGGACAGGTGCATTAAGTTTTACACTACCTCTGGGGCTGGCCGTGGCCGGGCTGGTTTTCATGGTCATGTTTAGTTATATTCAGACCATCTTGCATTATCCACAGGGTGGGGGGGCTTATATCGTTACAAAAGACAATCTTGGGGTTATCCCTTCACTGGTTGCCGCAGCAGCACTGCTAACAGATTATATATTGACGGTTTCGGTATCTGCAGCCGCGGGAGTCCGGGCGGTGACGTCTGCATTTCCGTATTTGGTTGAATATCGGGTTCTGCTGGCCCTGGCTGCGATTGCTTTTATTACCTGGATTAATTTGCGGGGAATACGAGAGAGCGGGACAATTTTTTCTGTGCCTACGTATGCGTTTGTTGTGGGTGTTTTACTTGTAATTGCGATTGGATTAGCACGTTATTGGGGTTGGTTTGGGTTGGAGCCTATTGTGCCAGAGGTTCATGCAGAAATTGAAGGATCCGCGCTTACGGGTTTTGCCTATGTTTGGCTATTAATGCGAGCTTTTTCAGGTGGATGTACTGCCTTGACGGGTATTGAAGCCATCAGTGACGGTGTCAAAGCATTCAAGTCTCCAGAATCAAAAAACGCGGCACAAACGATGGTCGCGATGGGCATGATGGCGATGTCATTGTTCATTGGAATCACGTATTTATCCACCCATATCGGGTTGGTTCCCGAACCGGCGCATGGTGAGAGTATTTTGTCCCAGTTAACCCGGCAGGTAACGGGAACCGGTTTCCTTTATTATTGGGTTCAGTTCTTTACTGCCATGATATTATTTCTTGCAGCGAATACGGGCTTTCAAGATTTCCCGCGGGTGTGTTCCTTCTTATCTATTGATGGGTTTATGCCGCGCTGGATGCAAAATCTCTGGGACCGGCTTGTGTTTGGCAGTGGAATCGTAACCCTGGCGGTCATTTCTTCTATTATCGTGATAGTTTTCCATGCCGACGAAATCGCAATGCTCCCATTATATGCATTAGGAGTCATGGTTAGTTTTACGTTATCTCAAGCGGGTATGTTCCGTCTTTTGGGAAAGATTGCTAATCTTAAACCGGATGAAACTTTGGATACTAGCCATACTGTAGTCCACTATGAGCGGGGAACCGGCTGGAAACGGGTAGTAACAGGCGCGGGATCGGTGATTACCCTGATAGTTTTTTTTGTCCTGGCAGCGACAAAATTTGTTGAAGGAGCCTGGATCGTTCTTCTCGCAATGCCCTTTCTGGTGGTTTTGTTTCTTTCGATAGACAAACATTATCAACAAGTAAAAGAGGGTTTGAGAACGAAAGGTCTGACTTCCGCTGATTTTCCTGAAATTGCCGATGTTGCGGTGGTCCCTATCGGAGATGTCAACCGCTGTTCTCTGCAAGCCCTCACCTATGCAAAACGTATATCCAATGATGTGCGTGTGGTTTCCGTGATAACCTCGCCGGAAATGTATGAACGCTTCCAATTGCGATGGAAACGTTTCCCGGACATCACCGGAGGGGTGAAATTAGAAGTAATCCACTATGATTTCCGAGATATCCTGATTCCGTTGGTTGAGTACATTGAACACATCAATAATGTGGAGTTCCCTGACAAGGTGATCACGGTTGTGATCCCGGAGTTTGTTTCCGACAGTATTGTGGAAAACCTATTGCATAATCGGACTGCAAATCTACTACGGATCCGACTACAGGTGCATAAAGATATCGTCTTAATCGATGTGCCCTATCAAATCGGCCAGCAGCGGGTAATTCAAGCCAGAAAACAACAAGGAGAAATAAATGACAATGCAGAACTCCCCGTCCAGCAGCCACACGATCACGCTGGACAGGGGCCTGAAACTTTTTGATGTAACGATGATTGGTGTGGGGGCGATGATCGGTGCAGGTATTTTTGGGCTGACCGGCATTGCCGCGGGCGAAGCGGGCCCAACCGGGCTACTTTTAGCCTTTTTTCTCAATGGTATCGTCACCACCCTGACGGGGTTGACCTACGCTGAACTTGGCGCAGCCATCCCCGAAGCGGGGGGAGGATATCTCTGGGTACGCGAGGGTTTGTCTCGATTTTGGGGCTTTTTTGCTGGCTGGATATCCTGGTTTAGTCATTCGGTTGCATGTAGTTTTTATGCTGTGTTGTTTGGCGCCTTTTTTATCGAACTTCTACACCTGGCGGGCATGGAGAGTCTGTTTTTCATTCCATTAAATGATACACCAGCGATTTTTGGTCTCACCAATCAACAGTTTGCTGAAAAAGCGCTCACTTTACTCGTCGTTTTCCTCTTCCTTTATATTAATTTCCGCGGTGCATCAGAAACCGGAACGGTAGGAAATATCATCACCATCTTCAAAATCATCGTCCTGGGTGCATTGGTCGTATTTGGTTTAATGGCAATGACCAATATGCCAAACTGGGCCGATCATTTTCTTCGTGATCCCGGCCCGCTCCCGAACGGCATTTGGGGCGTCCTTGCCGCGATGGGCTTGACGTTCGTCGCGTTTGAAGGATACGAAATCATTGCCCAAAGCGGGGAAGAGCTGATTAACCCCGAACGCAATCTTCCTCGGGCGATTTTTTATTCCATTGCAATCGTCGTTGTCATTTACTTACTCGTCGCTTTTGTTGCCATTGGTGCTTTGGTGCAGGACTCCGGTTTACCCAATTGGGTTTTCCTCGGAGAAAATGGTGAAAAAGCCATGATCCGTACTGCGGAGGCGATGATGCCGTATGGCGCGCTGGCAATTATCCTGGGCGGATTAGCCTCTACAACCTCTGCTTTGAATGCGACCGTATATTCCAGTTCGCGCGTATCGTTTGCCATGGGGCGAGGTGGGGATTTACCAGGATATTTTGGAATAATCCACCCGTTGCGCCGGACGCCACATGTAGCCGTCATACTAAGTGGAGCCGTGATCCTGTTTTTTGCACTTACACTCCCAATCGAAGATGTGGCTGGGGGTGCATCCCTCACTTTTTTGGTCTTATTTCTCCTGACAAACTTTTCACTGGTTCGTCTACGTGAAACACGCCCTGATCTGAACCGGACTTTTAAAGTTCCATGGGTTCCGGTCTTGCCTTATATCACGATTGGTGTACAGGTCCTTTTGTCCATCTACTTGTTTAGTGTTAGTCCCATTGCCTGGATTGCAACGATTGGCTGGACATTATTTGGTTTGTGGGTATACCGTAATCTGGGGGCGCGTCAGGAAGCGGCAGAGTTTGCGGATACCATTTTGCTGGAAGAGACTATTGCGGTCAAAGAATATTCTGTGCTCATGCCAGTGGGGGATGGCATAACGGCCAGGCAATTAACCCGGTTGGCGGCGATGTTTGCTCGTCCGAATGATGGGGAAGTGTTTGCCTTGCACGTGATTCGTGTCCCGAAAGCGATG
>DATDOR010000457.1:0-20780 GCA_035293165.1 Anaerolineales bacterium
CACCGCGCAGTTGAAAGCGTCCTGCGGGAAAGTGCCATCCTCCTAATAATCCGGTTTCTCTATTCGCTTGCATCCCGTGGTTTTGCGATCAGCTCGCCCTGTCCCAGTTCCATATCGGACACAAAGCCTCCCCACCCGCTTAGTATCCCCTCCCTGACCGGGGAGGTAACGACCAGCAGCCGTACCGGACCTTCGCTCTGCAAGGTATAACCGTGCTCGATCCCGCGCGGGAGAAAAATGAAACCTCCTTTCTCCAGATCAAAGGTTTCGCCCCCACAGCGAAAGGTGACAGCCCCCTCAAGGACATAGAACATCTCGTCCTCGGTCAGGTGAGTGTGGTCCGGCGGCTCTTCCCCCTTCTTTGTGACGTACTCCAGGACGGCGGCACCGCTGCCCTCCTCCACTTCGCCAGTTTTGACAGTGAAGTCAATACCGAACCGGTAGGTCCAGCCCTCGCCAGCCTTGAGCGCGTAAGGGCGTGTTCGATTGTTTTGTTGTTTCATGGCTTCCTCCTTATTATCTGCTATTCATAAGCCAAAGCTGCCACAATTTGCAGATCAGAAGCACGGCGAGCCGGGATTAGCGCTGCCAGGATGCCACAGATCAACCCCGCGGCGATGGCCGTCAACACACCGACACCGGGGAAGTCGTAAGGGATATGTAGCCCGGCGAATTCCAGTACACCTGTCATTACAAAGCTCAGCAAGATGCCACTGATAACACCAAGAGCAATTCCCATCAACGAAAGCAGTAAACTCTCGGCGACGATCATGCGGCGAATCTGGCGGCGCTTAGCGCCTACGGCTCGCATCATCCCGATCTCGCGCGTGCGCTCGATCACATTGATGCCAAGTGCGTTCGCCAGTCCCAGCAGTGCCGGGGCCGCCAGCAGCGCAAGGACGATATTCATCCCAATGGTACCTCCTCGTGCAACTTGCTCCTGACTGGTACGAAGCTGCTCACGAGAAATAATGCCAAAGCCAGGATACGCCTGCGTTGCCGCCTGCAGATCCTCTTCTAACTGTTCCAGGTCTGCGCCCGGCTCGCTGTTGATCAGCAGGAACAGGTCGTTGCGTACACCATACTCCCGGGTCAGTGCGGTCTGCTCCATATAAATAGATGGGAGTTTTACGTTCAAGTAATCAAGACCGATAGCAGCCACCTCGACTTCGGCCGGACCATGGTCTCCATCAAGCGTGACCGTATCACCGATACCAATACCAAACTGAGAGGCATAACGCCCATTAATAATGACCGCATTCCCATTTTGTACCCGTTCATAGGCCGACTCGTCCCCTTCAATGAAAGTAAGCCCGGCGATGCGAGCATAGTTGAGGGGGTCAATGCCGATCAGGCGAATGCCGATTCCGTCCGCATCCAATATATCAATCTGGCGCATGGTGGTTAGCTCTTCCACCCCCCGGATTCGTTTTACGGTTTCGGCCAGCTCAGGGCCTGCACCTAGCGTGTCATTGGTGACAATCAGCCCTGGCATCATGATATAGTCCGAGCGCAGGCTGGCATCCAGGAAGCGCAGTGCGCCGCCATAAGTGGAAGCCAGCATTCCCCCCAACCCGATCAGGATTGCCAGGCTGACCATCAGCGAGGAGGCGGTGATCGAAGCACGGCTCGGCTGGCGGGCGATATTGCCCGCTGCCAGGCCGCCCTCCTGACCGAAGACGAGCAGTAGCGCCCGGCTGAAGAAGTCCGTAATTGGGCTGATCAGCAGCGGGCCAAGCAGCCCGAGCGCCAGCAGGAAAATCAATATACCCAGCGCCATCAGCGGGAAGACACCACTGAGCAGGCCGCCAAGACCCAGCACCAGGCTGACGAAACCAATGATCCGGCGGCTCCGTTTGAGCGCGGCCTCCTGCTCGATGGTTGTAGGGCGCATGGCCTCCAACGGTGTGATACGGCTCGCGCTGCGTGCCGGAATCAGGACGCTGACAAGTGGGACACCCACCCCAAAGAGGATGGTTACAACAAAAGTCAGCGCTTCGAACCTCGGCTGCCCAAGTTGGTTGCCCATCAGGCTCTCGAATGTGCTGCCAAGCGCTGCCCTGGCGCCGTAGGCAAAGGCAAATCCCAACAGCATACCCAGCACAGTGCCTAGAATGGCCAGGATTAAACCCTCATACAGGATAGTGCGCATCACAACCCTGCGTTTTGCCCCAACAGCCCGCAGCATACCGATATCGCGTTGGCGTTCGACGATGCTGGTGCGGAAAGTGTTAAACATGATCAGTCCTGCCAGTGCCAGCGCGAACAACCCAAACATGGTAAAGATTACATTCATAAATTCCAACAGCGCGGCCCATACATCCGCACCGCCTTCCAGTGGACTCAACTCATAGCCCCTGTCAAAAATCGACGCCACCGCCGCATCTATGGCGCGGGCATCACTCCCTTCCGCATAGTGGCCCAAAATCGTGTTGATTCGGTTCGGTGTATTGAGTAGATCTTGCGCGGCTGGGATCGGAATGAACACCTGTTGGGTGCCAAGCATCAGACCGGGATCATCCAGCAGACCCACGACTTCGAAATTCAACCAGCCGCCCGCACCGGGAAGTCTTACCATCTCCCCAAGGCCAAGTCCCAGCCCTTCGGCGAACTGCTCCGAAATGAGCGCTACCTGAACATCACCCGGTTGCAAAAGGCGACCCGCCGTCAGCCTGCGTCCTCCGGCAGTTACGATATTGAAGGCTTCATCTGTGTTCGTTGTATCCACACCATAGACCTGGATCGTACTGATTGCTCTGCCATCTGCTGTATAGTAATGATCTGTTGGGAGGGCCACCGCTCGTGCGATCATACTGGCAGTCGATTCAACGCCATTTACCGCAGCCACATTTTGCTCATATTCCTGGCGGAAGAAACTGCCGTCCGTGCGGGTAATGTAAAGGTCAACGTTGGATAATGCCATCGCTTGGGTGCTTGAAATAAATAAGTCTTGAAGGGCAGGAGCCATTCCATTCAACCCAAACATCATCATCACACCAATCACAATAGACAAGATGGTCATGATAGATCGGATGGGGCGGCCTCTCAAATAACTGATAGCAAGGAGAAGTTCATGCATGATGATCCTCTCCGGCATAGTCTTTCTTGCCTACAAATTCTTTCTTACTGTTACCTGCTTTCTGGTTGTTCTTACTGTTTTGTGTCTCTTCAGAGATTCGCCCGTCCTTCATCTGAAGAATGCGATCCGCATAGGATGAGATACGTGGATCGTGTGTAACCAGCAAGATGCTCCGCTCCCAGCGGTCGACAATATCCCGCAGCAGAGTGGCAAATTCTTGTGCTGCTTTTGAATCGAGGTTGCCCGTGGGCTCATCGGCCAGGATCAAGGTGGGATTCGTAACCAGAGACCGGGCAATGGCAACCCGCTGGCGCTGCCCACCCGAAAGCTCCTCTGGGCGGTGAGTACTGCGGTCAGCGACTTCAAGTTTCTCCAGCCAGTCTGCTGCCCGAACCCGTGCTTCTCCCGGTTTCATGCCACCCAGCACGAGTGGCAGCGCAGTATTATCCAGCGCGGAAAGCGTGGGGATCAGGTTGAAGAACTGAAAAATAAAACCGATATGCTCGCGGCGGAGGTCGGTAAGTTCATCATCATTCAGGCTGCTCAGGTCTTGCCCTTCAATTTTGACCACGCCACCGCTCGGGCGATCTAGTCCTCCGATCAAGTGTAAAAGGGTTGACTTGCCGCAGCCACTTGGACCCATTACGGCGACGAACTCTCCAGTATCAACATGGATGGACACGCCGTCAAGAGCGATGACCCGTGCCTCACCGCTACCATAAATTTTTGTTAGATTCTCAGTTTCCGCAATTTTCATCGTATACCTCTTTGCACAGTGTTTGTTGTTTTTTCACCAGGAATTATAAGCTAGATTCTGCCTCGCAGACAGCTTGGGATAGCGCACCGCTGATAGTGGGAAGTAAAAGTAACGTGGTGACTGAGAATACAAGTCCCGCTCTTCCCTGGTACTGACTCCAGACGCATTCAGGATGTACGCTCAACGAATTAAGGATTGATGCGGCGCAAACCAAACCCATCCTGACCATACCCGGCTGCCAGCCGCCGCATAATGGACACCCTACCGGGTGTCTTGGTTGAACTGAGCCGAGAAAACCGGCTGGTTGAAAAGGGCTGCTTTGGAAATTAAGCCCAGGCGGTTGCACGGGAACTGCGCGGGGAAGGCAAGGGGCTACTGCGCATTGTAGCCTTTTGGCTGCGTTCGAGCAAGCCATTTGGAGCACATGCGGGGCTGGTCTGCCTCACCCCCTGCGCCTCAAAACGACCGCCCGCCGCTGCGCGGCAGGCCACGCTACCGCATGGGGTGGCCACAGGTCGGGCATCGGCTGAAGGGGACGGCGGGCGGGGCCAGCGGCGTCTGGGCAGACGGTGCGGGTGCCAGGGTGCTGTGGGCTGGGGCTGAGTGGGCGGTCAGGGCTTGGCGCAGGCGGGCCAGCTGCGGGAGGCGCGTTTGACATTCTTGAGATACAAGAAATACTGGCGCAGTTCTTCTTCGCTGAGCTGGTCGGGGGCTTTGTGAAGCGGAACTTCGTTCCGACTGTTCCGCCAGTTGGCGCACGGTGCGCAAGTACGCGTCCTGCGTCTTAGCCGAAAAACTGTGCAAGGGCCTGTCTTCTAACATGCGCTGGCGTAAGGGGGTCAGGGCGATACCTCCAACAAAAGATTTTGTTAGCCCCGTCTGCGTTTATGCGGGGTTAGAACGCAAACTCATGCGCAGCATAAGATACCCCACAACACCCGATGCCAATGATCCTAATATGATGCCTAATCGCTCATCAAATAAAAGATTCGCTCCTGTTTCTTCAAACGCAAGAGAACCAATAAAGAGACTCATGGTAAAACCCACACCACACAATGTAGCTGCCCCATACAACGAACCCCAAGATATTCCTTTTGGCAGACTGGTGACCTTGGCCTTTACCGCTAACCAACAAAGGCCAAAAATCCCCAGTTGTTTTCCAAAAAACAAGCCAAGCGCAATGCCTAGTGGCACACTGTGAAAGATTTCTTCCGCTCCTAAACCAACAAAGCTTATGCCTGCGTTAGCAAAAGCAAAGATTGGTAATATGATTAACGCTACCGCAAAATGCAAATCCTGTTCCATGCTCTTTAGTGGGGAATAATCAAGTTTCGTTTTCGATTTCATCGGAATGAACATTGCTAAGATCACTCCTGCCAATGTTGCATGAACACCCGATTTCAACATTGCAACCCACATTGCAACCCCGATCATTACGTACACACTTTTTGATTCAATATTTCGCCTGTTCATCACCGCTAGAATTGGAATGCAGCATGCAACAACTACAAGCGCGGTAATAGAAATCTTTTCGGTATAGAAAAGAGCTATGATGATTATCGCTCCAATATCATCAAAAATTGCCAATGACGTGAGGAATACTTTGATAGTGGTGGGAACCTTCGATCCTAATAGGGATAATATTCCAAGTGCAAACGCAATGTCTGTTGCTGCCGGAATTGCCCAGCCCTTCATAGCCGTATCGTCACCAGCATTGAAATAAGTATAAATCAACGCTGGAACTAACATGCCGCCAATTGCCCCCACACCTGGCAGGATTATGTTTCTTTTATTCGATAGCTCGCCTTCAATAAGCTCCCGTTTCAACTCCAGCCCTACCAGGAAAAAGAATACTGCCATTAACCCATCGTTGATCCATAGCAACAAAGGCTTTGCGATCTCAAATGCCCCTATTCTTATTTCTACAGGTGTGTCAATCAGTAAAGCGTAAAATGATGCTAATGGGGTATTGGCTAGCACCAAAGCTACCACAGCAGCAACCATGAGAATAATGCCGCCAGATGTTTCCAGCTTCAAAAACCTTGCTATGAAAGTCTCTTTTGAATTGTTCATTTATTACCTTTGCATTGCGTTCTAACGGGGTGATAACCCATATTGTGGTGTGGATAAAAACCCGTTTGGGTGCTTATACGAATCATTTTCGACCATCTTGTTGGATAAAATCCTTGAGAGGGATTTTGTCCGGATTAAAAATTTGTATATCATCCTTTCCCGGGTATTATATATCCAGAATGTTGGATAAAAAACTTATAGACAACATCAGGTATGCGGAGCATCAGGTTCTTCACGTTGGTGGCGGGGATGACGACGCTTTGCGTGCTGGTCAGCCCCTTCTCTTTGCACACGGCGAAAACCTTTCACGCTTTTCTTCCCCGCTGAACGCGTCCCATCATTTTCGTGTACTTATCTGCATCCCCCGGTTGTCCGAGATCATCAGCGAAGGCTTTGACGCGCCCGAGGGTTTCCATCAGAGACTCCTCTGAGTCAACCAATGTTTTCGAAGGCAGCGTACCTGGGTCGTCTTTCTTTATTTTCCACACCTCGTTGTAGAATTTCCGTCTCCTGGCGATCACACCATCCCAAAGCCTTTGCAGGCGCGGCCAGTCTCGCCGGGCAACCAGCGCTGTCGTCAATTCAAGCAAATAATCGTTGTAACCCACTTCCCAATTCCAACTCCTGAAATGGGCCACCAGTGGATCAAAAGCTCCGTGCTCAAGATAACGCCGAAATATCATTTGTAGAGCATCAAAATATCCCCGGAATATCATCATTCCGTCCTTTGTCTTTTCATATTTACCAATGCTGATGATATAACGCTCGATATCCTTTTGAAAGTCTTTGAATGATGGGTGGAATTCGTTAGCCATGCGCTAATGGTTTGTTATCACCTTCGTCCGCTCCTCCCTCTTCCTCCTTCTTCTCCTTCACCACCTCTCCAAACGCCTCCAACTTCTCCATGACCGCGCGGTTGAAACTGCCCTCCGGATACGTACCATCTTCCTCTCGTTCACCTGCCTCCATCCCGGTGAAAATCTCCAATCCTTCATCCACTGTCTTAATCGCCCACAGGTGGAACTGGCCTGCTTCCACCGCCTGTACCACCTCGTCGCGGAGCATCAGGTTCTTCACGTTGCTGGCGGGGATGACAACGCCCTGGGTGCCGGTCAGGCCCTTCTCTTTGCACACTGCGAAGAAACCTTCCACTTTTTCGTTCACCCCGCCGATGGGTTGGATCAGGCCGTGTTGGTTCATCGAGCCGGTGATGGCGAGGTCTTGACGGAGGGGGATGCCGGTCAGCGCGGAGAGCAGGGTGAAGAGTTCGGCGGCGGAGGCGCTGTCGCCTTCCACGCCATCGTAGGATTGTTCAAAGGTCAGGCTGGCGGCGAGGTTGAGGGGTTTTTCGCGCCCGTAGCGCCCGCCCAGGAAGCCGTTGATAATCAGGACGCCTTTCGTATGGATCGCCCCGCCCAACTCGGCTTTGCGCTCGATGTCTAGCACCCCGCCCCGGCCTGGTTGGGCGGTTGCAGTCACACGGCTGGGACGGCCAAACGCGTAATCGCCGAGTTGGAGCACCGAGAGGGCGTTGATCTGCCCGATGGCAGTGCCTTCCACGTCAATCATCAGCGTGTTTTCAATGATCAATGCCTGGAGACGTTCTTCGAGTAGATTACTGCGGTAGACGCTTTCATCAATGGCGCGCTGGACATCGGCGGCAGAGACCGTCTCTTTTCCGTTTTTGCGTGCCCAGTATTCGGCCTCGCGCACCAGATCGGAGATTTTACCGAAGCGGGCGGAGAGCTTGTTTTGATCTTCCACCATGCGTGAGCCGTGTTCGATGATGCGGGCGACGGCGGCCCGGTCGAACGGGGCGAGCTGGTTCTCCAGCGTGACGGAGCGGATGAACAGGGCGTATTCCTGCTCGGTGTCAGGGGTGCGGTCCATCTGGCTGGCGAATTCGGAGCGAACTTTGAAAAGTTTAGGGAAGTCTTCGTCGTATTGCTGGAGCAGGTAGTAGAGCAGGGGGGTGCCGACGAGGACGACTTTGACGTGGAGCGGGATGGGTTCGGGTTCGAGGGTGGTGGTGCTGATGAGGCCGAGCTGGTTGCCGAGTTCGACGATACGGATAGAGCCATCGCGCAGACAGCGTTTGAGCCCCTCCCACGCGTAGGGGTTGATGAGCACTTCGCGGATAGGGAGGATCAGGTAGCCGCCGTTCGCGCGGTGCAGCGCGCCGGGGCGGATCATAGTGAAGTCGGTGCGGGATGCGCCCATGACCATCTCGTGTTCAATGCGCCCGACGAGATTTTGGTAAGTGGGCTGGTTTTCGAGGATGACGGGCGCGCCTTCCTTGTCGTCGTTGTCCACGACCACGTTAACGACGTACCGCTTGAGCCAGGCTTCACGCATGGCGGCGATGTTTTCGCCCTGCGGGCCGCTTTCGGCGCGGAAGGGTTCGACGTTTTCAACAATATCTTTTTGGACGATGTCCAGGTATCCCAAGACCTGATCGAGGCCAGTGTATCTTTTGCGCAGGTCATCTACAAGGTGTTCGACAACGAAAAGGGCCGTATGGGTGTCCAGTTCCTGCAAACTTTCCTGTGCGGTACGCTCCATTTCGCGCACTTTTTCGAGAGTCTTTTTGACCTCTGCGCCGACTTTCGCTTCCAGTTCTTTGAGTTTTTCCAGCTTTTCGGGGGCAAGTTTTTCGATCTCTTCGGGTTTGAGCGGTTGGCCGTCAACGGAAGGGACAAGCACAAAGCCAAAAGGGGTGCGGGCGATGAGGAAGTTATATTTGGCGGCATAAGCTTGGAGGCGAGACAGGGCAGCCTCTCGGTTTTTCTGGAGGTCTTCGGCCAGGCGGGAGGCTTCTTTGTTATATTCATCGCTGTTGAAAGCGCGTTGAATTTCCTGCTGGCTCCGTTTGATGAGGGCGTCCATGTCCTTGCGGAGTTCGATGCCGCGTCCGGCGGGTAGATGTAAAGCGTTTGGTTCGTGGGGATCAGCAAAGTTGTTGACGTAACAGAGGTCGTCAGGGGTGGGGAGTTCGGCGGCTTTTTGTTCCAGGTATTCCCGGCTGAGGGTGGTGCGCCCGGAGGCGGGCAGGCCCATGACGTAGATGTTGTAGCCGAGGCCGGTGACTTCACTGCCGAGTTCCAAGCCGCGGTAGGCGCGCGGCTGGCCGATAAATTTTTCCAGGTCGGGGAGTTCGGCGGTGGTTTGAAAGGGGAGGGTGGTTGGGTCGCAGGGACGATGCAGGTTTTCGGGTTTGAGAGTGGGGATATTCATAGAAAACTCCTTCCATTAAATCATACCTGATAAATCATACCTGATTCTCTGGCTTGTTCATTCTGTCACGTATCCCGCTCGTGAGGGGACATTTGCCCTTAAGCCTGGATAAAATCCAGGAAGATTTTCACCAGTTGGGGATCGAAATGTTTGCTGGCTTGTGATTTGATGTAATCAATCGCCTTTTCAGGGCTCCAGGCCTTGCGATACGGGCGGTCGGAATTTAGGGCGTCCCAAACGTCAATAATCGCGAAGAGACGCGCGGGGAGGGGAGTTTGTTCGCCGTGGAGCTGATTCGGATAGCCGGTTCCGTCCCAGCGTTCGTGGTGGAAGTGAGGGATGTCCAGAGCCGGGTACAAAAATTCAATGGGTGAGAGCATCTGAAAAGCATATACGGGGTGGCGGCGCATGATTTCCCATTCTTCATTGGTCAGGGGGCCGGGTTTGCGAAGGATGTTGTCGGGGATGCCCATTTTGCCAATATCATGCAACAACGCGCCCCGGCGGATATGGGTGAGGGTGTTGTCCGTGAAACCCATCTCTGCGGCCAGGAGGATGGTCATTTCGGTGACGCGTTGCGTATGGCCTTCTGTTTCTTGATCACGCAGGTCGAGGAAGCGAACCCAGCCTTCAAGGGTGGCATCGTAGGCCTGGGCTAACTCTGTGTTGGATTGTTGTAGGTCTTTCAGAAGCTTTTTAATTTGCTCTTCGGCCTGTTTGCGATCCGTAATATCGCGCAGGGTGTGGATGAGGCCAATTGGATTGCCTGTTTCATCACGCAATAATGAGATATGTATCTGGCCAGGAAAGTTGGTTTGATCGCTACGAGCGTGCCAGATTTCCCCGCTGAACTGTCCCAATTCGCGTGCGTGGCGGCTTGCGTCTTCTATAAGATTTTTTTGATCAGGATTGTAGAAAATGGAAATGTTTTCGTGGTGTTGTAAGTTGTGAGGGTCGTAGCCATGCATGGAGGCCAGGGCGTTGTTGACGAAGAGCAGTTTTCCCGATAGGTTGGTGACAGCAATGCCTTCGGTGCTTTGTTCGACGGCTGAGGAAAGCAAACGTACCTGGTCATTGGCACGTTTCTGTTCGTCACGTAACTTTTTCTCGTGCAGGGCGTGTTCAATGGCTGGCCCGAGACGCCCCATACGGTCTTTCAGCAAGTAGTCGGCCGCGCCTAGCTTCATACATTTGACCGCTACTTCTTCACTAATGGTGCCACTGACAACAATAAAGGGAATATCTAAAGCATATTCTTTGAGGATTTCTAAGGCCCGCACCGCGTCAAATTCTGGCATCGTGAAATCCGCCAGGATAATATCAAACCCATCCTCAAGATGTTCGAGGTATTCCTGTTGTTGAGAGACACATGTCCAGATAGGTTCAAATCCAGCCTGCTGGAGATACATTAGGGTAAGTTCTAAGTCTGAAGGCTGATCTTCAAGGATTAGAACTCGAATAGGAATTCCCATTTGTCTTTTTCCATAAGCTGGGGCGGGTTACAATTCCGCCGGTTGGTTAAGCAATAACCAATAAAGCCCTAATTGTTGAACAGCTTCTATGAATTGTTTGAAATCCACCGGTTTGACAATGTAGCTGTTAACACCCAGGCGATAACTCTCGATTAAATCCCGTTCTTCCCGTGAGGAGGTCAGGATGACAACGGGAATGCTTTGCGTACGGGGATCACTCTTGAGACGTTTGAGGACTTCCAGTCCGTCTACCTTCGGGAGTTTTAGATCCAGGAGTACAATTTTTGGAGTTTTTTCCATCAATCCATCTGATGCATCCTCTGATCCGAAAAAGAGTGCCAGTGCTTCGGCCCCATCCCGCGCGATTTCAATGTGATTGGCGAGGTTGTGTTTCTTTAAGGCATGAAGGGTTAATTCTAAATCGCTGGGGTTGTCTTCAACGAGGACAATTTCTATCCTGGATTTTGCCATAAAGCTACTCCATTATGGTGGGTGATAAAAATTAAGTCTATCATAATTTTTATAAGATCTATGTCAATTATCCGTTCGTTTCCCTACTTCGTTTGTATCAGGGCTTTCAATCTGTTCTCTGGTTGAGTAAAACCCAGTAAAAACCGACTTGCCGGATCGCCTCAATAAAATGGTCAAAATTAACAGGTTTGACGAGATAACTATTTACACCCAACCGGTAACACTCTTGTAAATCTTGATCCTGACGCGAGGATGTCATTACGACCACTGGAATAAATAGCGTCCGCGGATCAGTTTTTAGACGCCTCAGGACCTCAATACCATTGATTTTGGGTAACTTGAGATCGAGAAGGATAAGTTTTGGTTTATTCTGAAGCGGTAGATTTTGATTAGTATTTGATCCATACAAAAATTCAAAAACTTCAGCTCCATCTTTCAGCGCAATAATGTTATTTCCCAGGTTATGTTTTTGAAGGGCATAAAGTGTTAACTCTAGTTCAGATGGATTATCTTCGACAATCAATATTTCAACTTCGTTATTCATCTCCATTGCTCCATGAGTTATCAGCGCTCAGATGAGACTGCTTTCACCCGGAAAGCAATACAAACTGAGCACGATTTCCGTTTTTGGAGTCAGCCAAGAAAAAAAAACGCCTCCTATTCGAGGCGTATCATAAATAGTGTGCCTTGCTTTCACGATGCGGTTTCCGGCAAGGTAGATGAAGAGGTTTCGCTTTTCTCGCTGTCTGTACTTTTGCTGGTTTGCCCATTTTGCGTTCCAGAGGGTGAACGGTGGTCAGTGGCGTAGAACCCAGAGCCTTTGAAAACGACCCGAATCGGTTTGTAGACGCGCTGCAATTGCTCTTCATGGCACTTCGGGCAATGGGTTAAGGGAGGGGCATTGAAGCTTTGTTTGTGATCCAGTTCAGTACCGCAGTTAGCGCATCGGTATGTATAAACAGGCATTGCTTACTTCTCCAATCGATTTAGACAATACTTCGGCTGATTATAGCGACAGCACTTAAGCTTGACAAGTGCTAATACTTCGTGTTCTAACTAATTTCATACATACAACTCAGTCCAAATCGTACCACATTACCTTTTCTCAGCAATGGGTGTCCCCTCATTTTGTACCGGGCCTCGGATTGGAAGTGTAAAGGTGAACAAACTTCCCCCAATCGGATTGGCCTCAACCCAAATTTTTCCCCCGTGAGCTTCCACAACCAAACGGCAAAAAGTCAGTCCCAGACCGGATCCGCGCTGGCGCCCTTTTTGGCCAGGCACTTGTGAGAACCGGTCAAATATTTTCTCGCGATACTCTGGTGGAATGCCCGGTCCGTTATCGGCGACTTGAACCCTAATCATTTGATGATCTGTTTGCTCTGCAGAAAGAAACACTTGCCCGCCTGTGGGCGTGAATTTCATAGCATTATCGAGCAGATTGGTTAACACGCGGATAATTTTTCCAGTATCCCCCTGGACTATGGGGAGGTTGGAGGATAGATCAGTTTGCATAACGACCCCTATCGAACGTGCCTGGGGGAGGAAGTCTTTGCATACTTGATTCAATAATTCCCCTGGCGAAAACTCGCTGAGTTCAAGATTCATTTCCCCGGATTCCATTTTGGCAATGTCCAAAATCGCCTCAACCAGAGTCAAAATTCGTTGAGCAGCCCGTTCGGCAATCGAAATGGACTGTTCGATGATATCTCGATCAACCATCGTTTCGGCAGTTGTTTCATCAATAAGCGCCAATGCACTTGTAATGGCGGTCATGGGAGATTTCAAGTCGTGGACAACTGTCTGGGTAAGGATTTCACGTGCCTGATTGATTTCATGTTCTTCAGTTATATCCCGAACAACAATGATAATCCCCATCGCCCGTTCTCCCTGGCCCCAAACGGGGGCAGTGGTACATTCCAGCACTTTTTCCGGCCCGGTCTCTTTGCGGTGGACAATCGTTTTATAGCCGGCCGGGATCATTCCCTGTTCTAAAACTTTGGTGATGTCTACTGCCTGTCCATAATTGAATCCTAGGGTGTGTAAGGCTTGTTCAGGTAATTTGATTAAGCGAGTATGGGTCA
The DNA here is from genome assembly GCA_035293165.1 of Anaerolineales bacterium. Classification (GTDB taxonomy): domain Bacteria; phylum Chloroflexota; class Anaerolineae; order Anaerolineales; family JABWBV01; genus JABWBV01. The sequence continues at coordinate 13,171 of DATDOR010000457.1, forward strand.
GGCTCGCAATTGTAGTGTTCGTGAATTCTGCAATGCGCTCATTTGCCAGAGTGATGGAGCCGTCTGCATTGACCATCATGATCCCCTCTTCGACAGAGTTCAAGACGGCTTGCAGACGATCCCGACCTTGTGTGACATCGTTGAAGAGGAGCGCGTTTTGAATGGCGATAGAACCTTGTGCAGCAATTGTTCGTGCCAGCCGCAGTTCCTCTTCGGTGTATTGCCGGTCTCTTGGAACATGCATCACGACAATCCCAAAATGCTCTCCAGACATTGTAAGGGGGAGGATCAAAGCCTGACATTCTGAACAAAGATTCAAATGTTGAACCATCTGATTCTTAGATTGGTAAACTCGCAATGTGCCAGTCGTTTGTAATTGGGGATGATTGGAGCGTAAATGTCCCCCAGCCAATAGATTGGGGAGAGGATTATGGGTTTGAAGATACGAAGTAATGATTTGAGATTCTAAAGCGTACGCGTCTTGTACAGAGTCCCAAAGGTAAATCCCGGCCAAGGAGGCATCCATTGCTGCTGAGATCGCCTGCCCAATGGTTTGGGAGACATTTTCCAAAGACAGGGTTGCCACCAATTTGGAACTTACAAGGTAGAGGCTTGATTGCTCCCGTAATCGCCGTTGCGTTTCTTCATATAGACTGGCATTCACAAGCGCAATGGCGGCTTGATTGGCCAATTGATTGACAAAAGCCTGATCATTGTTATCAAACGCGTTAGATTGTGGGCTTTCGATGGAGATAACGCCTAAGACACGGCCTTCATGGAGCATGGGCACAGCTAATTGGGACCTTGCTCGCCCACCACTTAAATCCAGATAATCAGGTTCTTTGCTTACATCACCCACATTTGCATACGTTTTTGTTCTAATCACGCGTCCCACAATCCCAACCTGGTCAGAATAATGATTTTTGGGGAGCCCATACCCTTTGGAAAACCGAACTTCAACCGTGCCTCCCGGTGCATCATGCAACAGGATACTTCCCCAGGAAGAATTTGTGAATTCCAGGGCGTAATCTAAAATCATCTGGAAAAGACGTTCAGAGGAAGTAACTGCAGAAAGTTCGCGTCCAACGGCCTCCAAAAGCGAAAGCTGGTGAACGCGGCGAGAAAGGGCCTGGTCTGTTTGGGCATGTAAACGAGCGTTAGATACGGCCAACGCAGCCTGCGAGGCAAAAATTTGCAGCAATTCGACCTGTTCGGTTGAAAAACGATGGGGTGCATCAAAATAAACACTCAAAAATCCGATTTGCCCATCTGGAGTCGTTAATGGAAAATCGCCAAACGCAAAAATGTTAGCTTCCTCAAGTTCAGCCAGGTAATTTTTGTCCAAATCAGCCTGGTGAATATCCGAAACGATGACAGGTTGACCCGTTCTCAGGCACCGAGCGCGTATGCTGTTCGCAGATGAAAAACTCAAACTGTTTTGGACAAACTCGACGGAGAGTCCTTGTGAATGGGCCAGATTAATCTCTCCCGAGTCAGGGCTGAGTAAATAAATCGCGCTTTGCTGTCCCCCTCCAACCTGGGTCACGGATTTGCAGACCTGTGCCAGGACTTCTTTTAGATTAAGACTGGCCGTGATGAGACTGCTGATCTGGTTTAGATTTTCCAGTTGTGCCGCGCGGCTTTGGGCTTGTTCAAAGAGGATGGCATTTTCGATAGCAACGCTGATTTGTCCGGAAAGAATAGTCAATAAATCTTGATCTTCTCGCGTAAATTCTGAGTCTGGAGAAGCAGAAAGCACTGCCAGACAGCCCATTGTGCGTTGCGGGGTAATTAAGGGGACTCCCAACCAGGCATTGAGGGCTTCTTCCCCGTATGAAAGGCCGATTCCGGGTAACGACTCCCGGGCCTCGCGGGGGAGAAAAATGGGTTTCGACTCCAGGATTACCCGGTCGGTCAGCCGGTTGGCAATCGGACGGGGACGCCATTGCTGGCGTTCATTATTCTTGACGGAGATCGGGTACCAGATTTGTTGGGTTTCTTCTTCATAGATGGCTACGTAAAAACTTTCTATGCCGAGTAATTGGGTGACCTGGATGTGTATCGCTTCCAGTACAGTTTCCATTTCGAGGGTGGAGCGCAAGGTTTGGCTGATTCTATCAATGGTAGATAAATCTTGGAGGCGACGTTCTAGCGTTACACGTGCACTGCTCATCCCATACATTAAGATGGCTAGTATGCAAGGGATACCCCCCAAGGCCGCCAACGAGCCAATGCCAATTGCCGGATAGGCGACAACAGCAATAAAAACAAACGGCAGGGGCAATGTTTCTACCAACATGAGGGAAATAATATCTTGCCGTAATTTTACTGAGGAATAATTGCCACCCAGGCGGAGTCCCAAACCGAATAATATTGTGTGAAATAGGGCAAAAACCAGGGGGAGGATAAAAATGATGGCGTTGTTCGAGTTTTCAGGTGTCGCGGAGATGCCGGCTTTCCACTGAAAGGAGTAAAAAGTGAGCGCAAGGGGGATGGTTTGCAGGCCTAACTGGTAAGCAATTTCAAACCAGGTTAGCTGCTTGAGCGTTCGTTGTGGAAGCGGCTCTGAGCGGATGAAACGCGGTAAGATGGCACCAATCAGGTATCCTGCTGTCATTCCCCAAATTGCTGAGCTGCCACCGTAAATCAAGCCAGCCCCCAACGCAATGACTTGAACAAGGGTAATTTCATGTCCAAGCAGGAAAAAAGGGAAATTGATCAGGAAACTGATAAATAATGCACTGATCAAACCTCCGAGGATGGCATTGGGGGTGGGTGAATCACCAATTGCTGTGGCAAAGGGGAGTATGATTGCTGCAATAGCAACCAACCTGGGGAAAATAGACTGTGGAGAGATTAGGGATGGCTTCACAAATGAATGTAATTAAAAATTTCTAACTGCCTTTATGGGGTGAGCGTGTAAGTTGGTGTTGTCGAAGGGGAGGGTGTGTGAGTAACCGTTGGGGTTCTTGTCGGGGTAAAAGTACGCGTTGGAATAGGTGTCCGAGTTGGCGAGGGAGTGATAGTAGGCGTTAAGCTTGGGGTGGAAGTTGGTGGATTGAGGATGAGCAAATGCTCTTCGGCTGTTGCAATCCGTTCTTCGGAAACAAGGCCTTCTGGTAAGGCAAGGAGCGCATTCCAATCACGTTCTGCCGCGATGAGAGATGAAAAATCACCAATCGCTTCCAATGCCAATGCTCGATTATAGTAAACAACAGCGAGTTGTTCATCTGAATCAGCCAGATTTTCGGAGCCATCGAAGCGTAAGAAGGCAGGGCCATATTGTTCCTGGGCCATAAAGATCTGTCCCAACGCGATGTTAATATCAAAATTGTTCGGTTGCATGCGGTTGGCTTCGACCAGATCATTGAGCGCGGTCTGGGCATCGCCCGTATCCAAAAGAAGCAATCCACGGGTATATCGCAGCTCCCATGCTTCGTTATCAATTTCGATAGCTTGATCGAGTAATTCAATCGCTTCTTCCGCTCTTCCGATTTCCTGGTATGCCTGAGCAAGTGTGACCAGGCCGTTCAAGTTATCGGGGACATAAAGTGTGTAAGTTTCTAATGGGTCAATAACATCCTCAAAATCGCCCATTTCAAAGTAGACCTGCCCCAACAACAAGTAAGCAGGTAACAATGTGAAATCAAGTTCCTGCGCTAATTGGGCATTTGCAAACGCTTCGTCTAAATTGTTCAATAGAAGATGTACCTGTCCAACATACAATGGCAACAGAGCAGATTCAGGCCGCAGCAATTCGACAACACTCAGGTCTTGAAGAGCGAGCTCGAGATCTCCTTGCTGGATCCAATAAACTGCCCGGTCGAGATGCGCTTCGGCTAAATTGGGGTCAAGTTCAACAGCTTTGTTCAGATCTTCGATAACATCCGTATTGGGATCTTGAATGAGTTGGGCGCGAGCACGGGCCCAATAGCCAGGGGCAAAACTATCGTCAAGCTCAATGGCTTCGTTGAAAGCAACCAAAGCTGCTTGAACGTCACCCATATTCAGGTAAACCTCTCCAATATAAAACCTTACGTCGGCAGCCTCAGGAGAAACATCAACCACCTGTTCTAGAAAATCAATTGCGGCTCCCCAATCACCACGGCGGAAAGCCGAGAGGCCGCTCCGGTAGGCTTCTGTCTCATTGTGGGGGGTGTTGACGTAGAATGGTGTAGGTGTATAGGTCGCATCCAGGTAAAAGACCAGCGGTGTAGGAGTGCCTGGGGTGGGCGTATTCGTCGGAAAACGAGGGGTGGGGGTAAAGGTAATCGTTGGCGAGGGGGTGAGGGTAACATTAGCAATTTGTGAGGCAGTTGCCCCTAAATCTGGTGTAGGTTCCGCAGGTCGAGCTCCGCGTAAGTAAAAGGCTCCATAGATGGCAATAGCGATCATTCCGACAACAAAGATGCCAATCACACTGTAAACCAATGCACGCAGCAAGGGATTTGCCAAAACAGCCCGAATCCCTGTGGGACCTTCCTGGTCAAGCTTGTCGGTTTCCCACTTTTTTGGCCGGTAGGGGGGAACGGGAACCACGTTTTCAGCAGGCATTTCGCCGATCATGATCAATCCCCGGCGAGCGATTTCATTATTTGGATCGAGTTTAAGTAAGTTTTGCAGGCAAAATAGCTGTTCCTGACGGGTTTCTACAACCCCACTCATCCAAAGCCAGTACTCAGGGTTGTTTTTGGTGGTGCGGAGCAGGCGGGTCAGCAAATCGCGCGACCGAACTTTATCCCCTTCACGCGCCGCTTTGACGGCTTCCTGAAACATCGTTTCCTGCTGGTTGGTCATGACTTCCTCAATTAAATTTCAGTTTAGCACAGGCAATAGGTCAAGGCAAGTTAGACGAGCGGGCCAAAAAAAGCCTGGAGCGGGATCGGGGTAAAAGTGAGAATGAAGATGATCAATCCAAGAATCGCAATCAATTTGCGCCGGGGGTCGAGTGGGGTGATCTGATCCAAAGGTTCGGCATAGGTTCGCCCCAGGAAGGAGATAATCAATGCCCAAAGCCACCAGCCTTGCCAGAAAAATCCTAAAACAAATAGTCCAACTAAGATGTAAGGGAGGAAACGCCGCGCCCCGCGCCCAAACAGGACGTAACTCAGATGTCCACCATCTAACTGCCCCGCCGGGATCAGATTCAATGCGGTGACAAGCAATCCACCCCACCCGGCCAGGGCTACTGGGTGGATCAGTACATCCTGCCCGCCAAATGGAAAGGGGCGGCCTGTAAAGAAAAACTGTAACCAATAGAGGAATGGATGGGTCATACCATAACTATCTGGGGCAGGTAGCCACTGTCCAAAGACGATATATTTGGCAAGCAGGTAAATGAGCGAGTTGCCTTCCAGTGTAAAACCCTCACCAGTTGTCAGGAAACGGGGCAGAGGTTCTACATGGGAAAGGGAAAGACCCAATAACAAGATAGGAATGGCGATAATAAACCCGGCTAATGGCCCCGCGACGCCAATATCCAACAACACGCGTTTGTTCTTTGGCGCGGATTTGAGTTGAATAAATGCACCAAGCGTACCAAAAGGAGGTACGGGCAGGGGGAGAAAGTAAGGCAAGGTAACGGGTGTTTTATGGAGCCGCCCGGCAATGTAATGTCCAAATTCGTGGGCAAGCAAGATTACAAGAAGGCTGGCGGCGAATGGCCAACCTGTCCAGATACGGGAAAGCGCACCAGTATAAAGCTGGATGAATGAATCTGCTGGCCCATCATAAACGTTAAGTGCCCCGACGAGCGCGACGCTGAAAAGGGTTAGCAAAAACATTGCTAAATTCACCCAGGGATTTGCTTGTGTGGGGCGGTTGATGCCTTTAAGCAGGATGACTGCATGTTGACCTTGTTCGTTACGGAAAATGGGGGTAATCTCGTGGGGGGCCATCGCTTCGGCGATTTTGTCGTAAGCCTCTGTCGAGACCATTCTAAGATGTCCCGAGAAGCGGACAATATGGAGGGCTTGCGCATCAGCCCAATGAGTTTCCTGGATGTTTAAGATTTGGGCAACTTGAGTAGTTAAGGGGTCCCCAACCAAATAAATCGTTAAACGGCCATTCTCAGTGTGGAAGATTGGGGAAATGTTTTGAGGCCTGAGCCACCGTGACAAGTCATTTTTTGCATTTGCTTCATCTTGTAAGAGCGTGCCGCGATAGCGAACGATGTAGCCAATTTCTGGGTTATTCCAGTAGGTAATTTTTGGATCACCCCAGGTGATGTCTTCGATAGTCATGACACGCGAAATAAGTTCAGTGTAGTTATCAAGAGGTGTGGAGGACATAACAGTTTGAGAAAAATGTCAAAATAATGGGTATTGGATATTAGATATTGAGTCGCCAAACCTGTTACCCAATATCCACTTCAAGGCGGGAGTGAATGGGAGTCGAACCCACCGCGGCCCGCAACGCGACCCGCCACCGGTTTTGAAGACCGGGGCACCCACCGGGGCACAATCACTCCCATTTCGATGAATTACTCGATTATTGGGATTATACCTTCAAATTAAGGAAACAACCGCCTGGCCTTGATCTCGGCAACGGCATCGTCGCGATAACGATACAAGCGGGCAGGACGGCCTTCACCGGTACGCATGTGAGGCGTGGGTTCGATGATTCCCGCTTCGAGGATGCGTCGGCGGAAATTGCGTTTATCTAATTGTTCACCGAGGATGATCTCATACGTGATTTGTAATTCGGTCAGCGTAAATTCTTCGGGGAGCAACTCGAAGCCCGCAGCAGTGTATTCTAATTTGTATCGCAGCCTTCGCATGGCATAAGCGATGATCTCGGTATGGTCAAAAGCCAGAGGGGGCAGGTCTTCGACAGGATGCCAGGCTGCGCGAGTAGCATCGCTGCCTCCTTCGGCCTGGATGGAAGCGTCGGCTGCGATCAGGGCAAAGTAAACGACAGTAACCACGCGCCCGCGCGGGTCCCGGTCCGGGTTTCCATAAGTGTAAAGTTGTTCAAGATAGCTTTCTTGTAAGCCGGTTTCTTCTTCTAGTTCTCGTTGGGCAGCCTCTTCGAGGGTTTCGCCCATATTGACAAATCCACCGGGTAAAGCCCACATCCCAGCAAAGGGCGGTTCTTTGCGCTGGATAAGTAAAACGCTTAACCGGCTTTCCCGTAAGGTGAAAACGACGATATCAACGGTTAATGCTGGTCTTGGGTAGTCATAGGTATAGGGCATGGCGTAATCCTTATAGAGAAGTCAAAACGAATTTGCACAAAATTGCGCCGGATTGATTAATTCAAGCTGGGCGCAAGCGTTTATTTTGGAATTATTCGCTTTGTGTATTTTTTACAATTATAACCGGATTGCCTTTTTTTTGGGTAAATTAATCCCAACGGGTAAATAGAGACAGTGATTTGGCCTGATGGTATACTCCTGCGCTGGTCGTCGTCTGGCAAGTTGTCGGGCGGCAATTATTTATATACCGAGCTATAGCGTTAGAACAGGAAACAAAAAATGGCTAATTTCAATCTTCGTCGAAAATTATTTGGTGAGCCTTTTCCTACCAGCCGCGAGGCGCATGAGCGGTTGGATAAGGTGCGCGCGCTGGCGGTGTTCGCCTCGGACCCCATCAGCAGCAACGCGTATGCCA
>DATDOR010000458.1:0-4303 GCA_035293165.1 Anaerolineales bacterium
ATTTCCCCTTGTGCGTCCCACCAACTACCGATCCGTTCGGGGAGAAAACTCAATTGCCCGCGCCTGGCTTGCCGGGCTAAATACGCCCTGGCCGCTTCTTCAAACGCGTAACTGACAAACTGATCAAAAGTGGGCTTGACGCGTTGTTCCAGGATGCCCTCGGCCATGTCCAAATCGAGGGAGTTTTGGTAGGGGTGGACGTATCGAAACCAGAACCGCAAAAACCCATCGGCAATGTGGTACAACCCTTTTTTGCTTTTTTCCGGTTGCATTTCGGTCGCGGGAACCCGCCGCTGGACCAGGTGCATTTGCTGGAGAATATTCAGGTAACGGGCTGTGACCGGGCTGTTGCCTACCCCCGCCCCGGCAGCGATCTCGTTCAGACGGGTGCGGCCAAACGCGATGGCGCGGAGGATGGAAAAATAGTTGCGCGGCTCGCGTAGTTCTTCCAACAACAACAAACGCGGCTCGGCAAAGAGCAGCCCCTGACGCTCCAGGATTTGATGCCGGATATTGGTAAAAATGTCCACCTGCTCGGAAAACGCGCTCAGATAGTACGGCATTCCGCCCAACACCGCCCAGGCTTCCATGCGGGCAGATGGGGGGTAGGCGGGGAAAAACGCAGTCACGGCGCTGACCGCCAACGGTTCCAACAGGGCACTGCCCGTGCGCCGCCCGTATAACGGAGCCTGGTAGCCCATCACTTCCGTTTCCATCATCCCGATGTACGAGCCGCACAGGATCAGCATGATTTGAGAAGTCCGCAAGACTTCATCCCATACCTTTTGCAGGATGGAGGGGATAGCCTTGTTTCCGCTGATCAGATAGGTGAATTCGTCCATCAGGACGATCACTCGCTCCGAGGTTTCGGCCAGCGCACGCAAGGCCGTTTCCCAGGAGGGGAAGGTAAAGCCTTCGGGGGCGGAAGAGTGGGTAAGCCGGTAGACTTGTTGTGAAAAGGCGGCCAGTTGATCGTGGTCGGAACTGAGGGTGGCAATGAAAAACAGGTGCGGTTTGCCCGCGCAGAACGCCCGCAGCAATTCGGTTTTCCCGACCCGTCTGCGCCCGTACAAAATAAACAACTCCGCCCGCCCGGAGGCATACAGGCTTTCTAGTTGAGCGAGTTCGGCTTCGCGGTCAACAAACATTGGACGCTCCTGAGATACAAATCACAATTATTATAATCCTGATTTGTATCTTTTAGCGATAAAAAGTGGCTCTTTGGGATTTGCCGTGGTTAATGCCGACCTCCCCGCCGATTCCTAAAGAACCTAAAAAGTGCCAATAAGGGCAATCCTTATTGGCACTTTCGGCTGTTGAGAGGGAAAGGCGATCAGCCTTCGTCTCACGACGATTCTGAGAGGTTGCGAGGCGAGATTGAGGAGATAGCCGCGCGCAATTCCTTTTCTCCGACGTAGCGTTTATCCCCGTCAAGCCGCTGCTTGCAATGCCCTCCGAGGATCATCATTCTTCTTCTCGCCGCATTTCAGAGAGCATTTCGACACTGGATTGGGGCGATTTCCAATCCTGCGCGATTTCCTATATCTGACATGGCAACCTTCCAATTGTGGTTATTCAGGTGACTACATTATACCCCCCTCCCCAAGTCACTCATCACAATCTTTTGTATAGAAACTTGGTAACTACTCAGCCCAGAGTAGGAATGACCCGAAAAAAAGGTGTGTGGGGGGTGTACACCCCCCACACACCTTTTTTTCGGAGATTTCTCTGTTGAGAATCCTGTTTGCCTTTTCGGACAATGACAAAGTACCCGCCTCGATCTGAGCGCGCAAATCATCTTCGGCAACGCCAGGTTTTTCAGCAGCTTTTGAGAAGGGGAGAAGTTTGGTGAGATTTATTAAAACAAAAACACCCTGCGAAATAAGCTCGCAGAGTGTTTGAGCCGAAATAGCTCGTCAAGTAAATGGATGGTCTATAAAAAAAGATGAGCGCGACAGGACTCGAACCTGTAACCAATGGCTTAAAAGGCCACTGCTCTGCCATTGAGCTACGCGCCCCCGCAGTCTTTAGAAAAGGGGGTCTACCATAATCAACGAGGCAGATACCCGAATTTTGAAGGTGGTGGGGAGTGTACACCCCCCACCGCCTTCAAAATTCGGCATATTTCTAAAAACGGAAAACCCTTTTCCGATTGCGGGGGGGATTTTAACATGCGCTCTGGTTCAAGTCAACAGGCTTGGTTTTCAGGCAGCAATTCTCAATATGCCAACAATACCCAGGTGGGGTGGACTTCCAAAAAAGTCCACCCCACCTCAGTAAGGATGAAACTCCTCTGCCAGCTATTGACTTAAAATAATCGTTTTTGTATAATACGTTTAGTTTGAACTAAACATAATGAACAAAGAGAGTCGAAATGAGCCAGATTGAAGATGCCAGAGCACACACCATTCAAGGCCTCAGCCATATCAGCAACTTTTGGGGGTTTTCAAAGGGGATGGGGGCCATTTTCGGGGCGTTGTACCTGTCCCAGACTCCCCTTTCGTTGGATGAGTTGGTCGAGCAGGTCAATATCACCAAAGGCGCGGTGAGTACGAATATCCGCCACCTGGAACGGTTGGGGCTGGTCCAAAAGCAGGTGATCATTGGCGAGCGCAAGGATTTTTACACTGCGGAGACTGATTTTTGGAAAATTGCACAGGGAATCTTGCGAGAGCGCGAGAAAAGCGAATTTGACCGCGCCATCCATACCGTCGCCGAAAGCCTGGTGATGATTGATACGGCTGGAGCGCTTTCTCCTGAAGAAGCAAAGCTGGCTCTGTTTTACCAAAAGCGCCTGCAAACGTTGGCCGATTTTTTCAAGTCGCTCGACAGGCTGGTTGCTGCGCTCCTTTCAATGGAGAGCCTGGTCGGCAGCACCTTTGACAGACTGCTTGGAAGGAAAGAATGAGACAAAAACTGGCCCAAATTCTCGCGTTTGTTGGGGCGGCGATTTGTGTGGTCATCCCCCTGCTTTTCGCTTTTAATCAGGGCGGTCAACTTTTCCCTATGCCGGGGCTTTATTTTCTGGAAATTGCGCTTTTCGGCTTGATCGGGCTTGCGAGCGTGATCGGGGAAACGTTTCCCATTCCACAGCGAAGGCTGGCGCCCTGGGTCGCCGCCGGGATGCTGCTTGCGTTCAACGTGTTAGGGATTTGGACGATTGGGTTGTTCCTGCTCCCCGGTACCATTTCCTTTTTAGGAGCGGGATTTCTTTCAATGAGTGACTCGTCTCCACCCATCTTGCAAGGATTGGGATGGTTTTTGCTTGCTGCGATTGTCCAGGCGGCTTTGATTCTGGCGCTTGTGCAATTTTTTTAGGAGTGCGTGATGCAACCGTCCACCCCATTTGAACCGGTGCTCAAAGAATTTGCGGGCAGCCTGCCCCCGGCTTTTCGTAACCAATTTTTGCGGGCCGGCCCAGTGAAACTGGAAGGGGTCATGCACAGGGTCTGGCACAAACCAGCTCTGCATCCGATGTTCTGGATCATGGGGAAGTTCGGCGTACTCATCCCCAAGACCGGCGCCGAAGTGCCGACAACCTTGATCATCGAACCCACACCCAAGGGCCAGCTTTGGCGGCGCACGTTGGATTTCGACAAACCTGTCGAATTCAACTCGCTCAACACTTTCGAGCCGCGAGAACAGCGCGTGGTCGAGTGGATCGGCCCCGGTCAACTCGTTGGGATGGTGTGGGAGGTTGCATTTGCCCCGCCCCGCACGTTGTCTCTGGTCACGATTGGGTGGGTAATCCGGCTCGGGAAGCGCAACCTGCCCGTTCCTGGCTGGCTCTGGCCGTGGACGCTTGGCCGCGCGGACACTTCCCAACATGCTGACGAAATGAAGGAAGATACCATACACATCGAGTTGACCATTCGCCATGCGTTATTTGGTGAGATGTTTGAATATAATGGTACATTTCAGGTCAAATGAGAGCGCAATGAATTCCGCATTCTCATAACCAATCAGGAGAGACAAAATGGACTATGACTTACATGCTGTCACTGGCGCGTTCGGCTACACCGGATGCTACATCACCCGCCGCTTGCTTGCAGAAGGCCAGCGCGTGATCACGCTGACCGGGCATCCTGGCCGTCCCAATCCCTTTGGGGAACAGGTAAAGGCCTATCCCTTCAACTTTGGTAACCCGGACGCGCTCGCCGCGAGCCTGGAGGGAGTGGATGTGCTGTACAACACGTATTGGGTACGTTTCTCGCATGGAGACACCACCTTCGAGAAAGCCGTTCGGAATACAAAGGCGCTGATCGACGCGGCAAAAGCGGCAGGGGTGCGGCGGTTTGTCCAC
>DATDOR010000459.1:0-3517 GCA_035293165.1 Anaerolineales bacterium
ATTCAGCTACATCTTTTCAGACGGCTTTCGCTTCCCGTTCGGAGATTATTACGAGGTTGACATCGACGACCAAGGCACTGCGCATCTTGTCTTTGGAGAGGCGTTTAATTACGACTCACCCGGATCGATCTGGTATGTGAAGGGGAAATAACAAAATCCATGAGCGCATCCACAATTCCTCTCAACAATGGGAATACTATCCCTCAAATTGGTTTCGGCACATCGCCACTTAACGATAGAGATGTCTTGCCGGCGGTCATTGCCGCCTTGGAAGCTGGATACCGACATATTGACACCGCCCACAAGTACAACAATGAGAGGGGTGTAGGACAGGGAATCCGGGACAGCGGCATTCCTCGCGAGGACCTGTTTGTTACCACGAAATTGGATGGCCAGTTCCAGGGCGACGACCGCGCGATCGGCGGACTTGAAGAATCCCTACGGCGATTAGGGATGGACTATATCGACCTACTCCTGATCCACTGGCCCTTGCCGCAACGCGATCAATATGTCTCTACCTGGAAAACGTTCGAGAATTTCCTGACAGCAGGGAAGACGCGCTCGATTGGGCTGTCCAACTTCAAACCTGCTCACATCGAGAAACTCCTGGCCGAAACATCCGTCCGCCCTGCAGTCAATCAGATTCAGTTGAACCCGCGCATTACCCGGCCTGAACAACGCGCCTACAATTCCGAGAAGGGGATTGTCACGGAAGCATGGAGTCCGCTGGGTGCCGGCAATGAGCTACTGCAAGACCCCACTCTCAAGGCCATGGCCGCGAAGTACGGCAAGAGTCCCGCCCAGGTTGTTCTCCGTTGGCATATTGAACTTGGCATCGTAGCAATCCCGAGGTCAGCCAATCCTAGACGGATCGCTGAGAACATCGACGTTTTCGATTTTGCCCTCACCGAGGCGGAGATCTCCTCGATCTCTGCGCTCGATACAGGCGAGGAGCCGCGTGTGGACTCCGACAGAACAGGGCACTGAGCTATAGTGTTGTTAGCAATAATTTCGAAAGATAAACAACCCACCATTTCGGCGGGTTGTTTTGTTTTCTAGAAGCTTCCTGAACCATTCTGGGTTTCAACTCTCAGACTACCATCATAGCCGATAACCACTTTTACAGGGAACCGCAGTTTCTGGCTACCATGCGAATAGAAAACTTCCACAAAAAACGACATTGTTCTATCAAATTTTGGTATGCCGGAAGTCCTAGGGCTAGGATCACTGTTTGAGTTTGCCTGGTAACCAAAGTACTGACTTGGAATGCTGTCGTTTCTAATAAATAGGATTAGACTTGCCAATTCTCCAGACTTAATATCAACAGTTTCAGCAGCTTTTGGACCAGCAAACCACCAAAGGGGACAAACATACCCTCCTGATTCATCCATCAGTCTTGCTCTACACTGACGGGCGGGATCACGTTCAACTACCTGACTGCCAAAATTGGTTCGTATTGCTTTCCCGAGGATTACCGTTTCGGGAAGGTTTACCCCTAACAGCCTCAGTTCGTTTTGAATTCCAGCACTTGCATAACGATAACCCGAGCCAAATAAACTCGATCCGCCACCGCCACCAGTCTGCCTCAAGTTCGGCCGTCTCATAATCACAGAGTACCAGTGATTCGTAAACCAACCAACTAAACAGCCTAATACAAAAGTTAGGCTCTCCGGGAATTTCCGTGATAGATACCCAGATTTGGGGGTGAGAGCGTGCGTACGCACGCTCTCACCCCCAAATCTGGTCCTATTTCACGGCGAAGTCTGGAGAACCAAAAGTTAGAATTTCCCTTTTGATGAAGGGTGGATCCTGTTTTCAGCCATTCGATGACTCCGTATGAAGGATAATATTTTATCATCAACCTTTTTTGGCAACATCTGGCAACATTAGGCAAACCTTACATCTTCTTCAACTTGTAAGGTTATATAGCTTAATTCCTTCAAAGTGGGTTGGTTATTTAGTGGTGTCTCAGGTGATGGCATTCAAGACACCTTACTTCACACTTATCAATTTCGGCCTGTATTGCTTCAATGCAATGCTATAGCCTTGGTTGACCATTTGCGATACGTTCATTTTCTTTTTTCCCCTGACGTGATCGAATGTCAAAAAACGGGGATGGGTCTTTCCACAATCCACACAGGGGTGAGTAGCTTTGTAGGCTTCGACATACTCCCTTGCCTCCTGTTCCGTCACTATTCCGTCACTTTTTGGCTATACGATTAACTTTTTAAAATCTAAACCACCTTCGTTTTTTAACGAAAGTGGTCTGGTCCGAGCACTAAGGCAAAAGTGCCTTATTTTCTAGGGTGGCTGACGGGGAACGATCCCGCAACCTTCGCATCCACAGTGCGATGCTCTGCCAATTGAGCTACAGCCACCATATTAAGTTGTTAAGAGCACATGAGCCACAGTCAGATGCTCTGCCGTTGAGCTAAGCCCACCATATTTCTAGCGGACGAGATTTTACCACAAGCGAAGCAGTCCTGGGGATAAATTACTTGGGCTCTCCGGGAATTTCCGTGATAGATACCCAGATTTGGGGGTGAGAGCATGCGTACGCACGCTCTCACCCCCAAATCTGGTCCTATTTCACGGTGAAGTCTGGAGAACCATTACTTGAGCCGTAAGATTGCCACAACTTCGCTACCAACGATCTCACCGGTCTCCTCAAACCCTAAACTGGCGTAAAGCGTTCTTGCTGCTTCATTCTCAGGCTCGTAACTGATCCCTACTTCGTGGATGCGGTCATCTGCGCGAAAGAGTTCCAGCATTTTTCCCATGCCAAATCTGCCGTAGCCCTTACCCTGATGGTTTTCATCGACCATCAAGCGCTGAATAAAAACCTGCTGTTTGGGATGTTCGAAATTGCAGCCATACATCAGAAAACCCACCGGCGTATCGCCATCATAAATACCATAGGGAAACAAATCCCAATACCCCTCGTACTCGTCGCCGAATTGCGCCTCGGCGATCGAATACAGATTCGACGCGACAAAATGCGTTTGATCCTCGCGCACCTTCAGGCGGATTAGCTCTTTCCAGTTGTCTTTTGTGACCGGCCGGATTTCAGGCATGGAGGATGCTCTTCACAGTCTCGATCAACGCTTCGCGCGGGACCGACACCTGCTCGCCGTTGATCAGGTTTTTCACGGCCACCTGCCCCTTTTCCACTTCATCCGGCCCCAGCACAAGCGTGACTTTTGCGCCGATGCGGTCCGCATATTTGAACTGCTTGGGTAATTTCACAGCTTCGGGATAACAAACGACATTGATCCCTGCACGGCGCAATTCGCTGGCCAGCTTAAACGATTCAAGAAGACATACCTCGTTGAACACAGTTACCAGCACGGGAGCGGGATTGATCGTCAAGTCCTTTTGCAGCAAGCCATACTTTTCGAGCACCAAGCCGATTACCACATCTCCCATCGCAAATCCGACGCCGGGGATGGGATCGCCGCCCACATCGCGAGTGAGGTTGTCGTAACGCCCACCGCCCAGGATCGAGCGCTTGATATCA
>DATDOR010000460.1:0-5189 GCA_035293165.1 Anaerolineales bacterium
CCCGCCTGGAATGGGTCAACGACAAAATGATCATCCCACTTGCCCTCAATGACTTCCTGGGCAGCTTGCGCGACGGCATTCGCACGTTCATCATCCAATAAACCCAGGCTGTTGTTTACCTCGGCTGCAGCACGTTTAATGGTTGCCATGCTCCAAATAAACGCTCGCCAGGGCCGCAACCCGGAAATGGGAAAATTTTGTACAGCACGTTGGGTTTGCGCGCCATACAGTGCATCTTTCGGAACTCGCATTTCACCCAGCGAGTCTTTTTCAATCCTATATTCGGACAAAGGATTACCTCCTGAAAATTGGCAAAAATAAAGAGGAAGCCGTAGACTTCCTCTCCATCTCTATCAAAAACTCAACGGGATTATTCTTCTCGAGGCATATCGTTTGCGTCATACCCCATCCCCTTCGTAAAGAAATCATAGTTGGGTTGAATATCAGCGGTCAAGTCAACGACTTCTCCTGCCTCCAATACGCGGGTGTGTACTAATTTAACCGTTTCACCGTGATGGTTGGTGCCCTCGAAAGCACCACTCAGGCCACTGGAAGCGGGTAAACTGATGTATTCATCGCCTCTTGCTTCGTAAGCTTCAGGGACCTCATCTTCAGGGAAGATCGCTTCGTAAGGACATTCAGGAACGCACGCGCCACAGTCAATGCAGGTATCCGGGTCAATGTAAAACCAGGGATATTCCTCGCGAGGTTGACCAGGAATAATGCACTCAACCGGACAAACCTCTACACACCCGGCATCTCGCAGACAAAGGCTGGTAATGATGTAAGTCATGGGGGTCTCCTCCAGGGAAAATTAGGGTTACAGGAAATTTTGCTTTAGAATTGCAAAAGTTGCAAAGATTTTAGTCGCCCTAAGAAGGTTTGTCAAGAAATTCACGAATGGAGCCACCAGACGCCTATGTCCCCTCAACACCGCCCTCCTCTTCCGCCCATTCTCGTCATTAGCATTGGAATCCTGGCGGTTTCAACAGCGTCAATCCTCATTCGACTTGCCCAGGAAGACGCACCCTCGATTGTAATTGCAGCATACCGGCTCACTTTGGCTTCCATCGTCCTTAGTCCGGTTGCCTGGCTACGACATCGCACTGAACTCCGCGCCCTAACGCGCCGGGATGTGTTACTGGGTTTTCTTTCGGGAGTTTTCCTTGCCATTCATTTTGCTACCTGGATCACATCCCTCGAATTTACCAGCGTTGCGAGCAGTGTCGTAATTGTGACCACAACCCCGCTCTGGGTGGCAATCCTTTCGCCGCTTGTCTTGCAGGAACCCATCGGACGCAGTGTTGTGATCGGGCTGATTCTGTCTCTGACGGGGGGGATTACTGTTGGGCTCAACGAATCCTGTACCCTGACAGGCACGCAGTTTACTTGCCCTGGACTGGCTACACTCTTTCAAACATCTTCTGCCATCGGTAACACGCTCGCGTTGTTTGGGGCATTTTCAGCGGCCGGGTATATTTTGATTGGACGGAGCCTGCGTACCAAACTGTCTCTCATCCCTTATATCTTCGTTGTTTACGGTATCGCAGCCATCCTCCTTATCGTTACCATGATTGGGTTCGGCAATTCTCCAGTCGGATACTCGCCAATCACCTATTTGTGGTTTCTCTTACTTGCCCTCGTCCCCCAACTGTTGGGTCACTCTAGTTTCAACTGGGCGTTAGGATACTTACCGGCCTCGTTCGTTTCCATCACATTACTTGGTGAACCGGTTGGGACAATCATTCTAGCCTACATAATCCTCTACGAATCTCCCGCCCCTTTAGAGTTAATCGGTGCTATACTGATATTGGCTGGCATTTACATTGCCTCCCAGAAACCAAAAAGGCACATCTAATGCAAACACCTACATAGCGAAAGGAGAACCCTATGCAACTTCGCTGTCGAAACTGTAATCGTCCCTATGCAATGAAGCGTGAGGAAGTCCACGCAGCGCTGGATATCGTTCACGCAGAAGACCTGAAATACTACAATTCGCATTGCCCTCACTGCGGCAAATCCAACAAAGTCACTGTAAAAGAACTCCATCGCGGCGCTCCGGGCTGGTCACCCACTCAGGCAGAAACGAGTGAGTCATCAGCATAAATCAGTCTTCGTTTTCCAACATCTCCAGGTAACCGTTCAGTTCCCCGACCTGAAGGGGGTAAGAACCCAAAAAAATGGTGTCCACAGGGGGTGTACACCCCCTGCGGACACCATTTTTTTGGATAATCCTCTCACCAAGTGAACGGTTACATCTCCAGTTTCTTCCGCTCCAATTCTTCTTTTTCCTTCCGCCAGGGGAGATGTCGCGCATAGAGAAAATTTAATTCGGTCAGACGGTCTTGTAACGTCTCAGTCAGATGTTCGGCACGCATACGCCAGGCCCAGTTACCGCTTGCCCGACCGGGGTAGTTCATTCGCGCTTCGTTACCCAGACTGAGCATATCCTGCATCGTCGTGATTGCAAAAACGCCCGGGGAAGCCCATGTCGCGCGGATCAAATCCCAGGCGATATCTTGTCCATCTCGGGCCAGGTAACGCCGCGCAAAGTCGCGCTCTTCCTCCACGACGCGGTGATACCAGCCCACTACTGTGTCATTATCATGTGTGCCGGTATAGACTACGCAATTTTCCGTATGGTTGTGTGGCAGGAATTCATTTTCGGGATCGTCATAAAACCCAAAAACCATGATCTTCATCCCCGGTAAATTGTATTCGTCACGCAAATCGAGTACTCCAGGGCTTAAGTAGCCAAGATCTTCAGCCAGGATGGGCAGAGTACTACCCGTACCATCGCCAAAATCCTTAAGTACTGCATCGAAGAAGTGACCGCGCGGGCCATCCACCCAGCGGCCATTGATCGCGGTTTCTTCTCCTGCAGGGATTTCCCAGTAATCGTAAAAGCCGCGGAAATGATCGAGCCGGATAATGTCCACTTGATTGAGGACAGCACGCAAGCGAGATAACCACCACGCATATCTGGTCTCAGCATGGTAATCCCACCGGTAAAGCGGGTTGCCCCATAATTGCCCGGTGGCGGAGAAGTAATCCGGCGGAACCCCTGCAACGACGGTGGGATTGCCTTCTTCGTCGAGGTAAAAAAGTTCGGGGTTGGCCCATACATCTGCGCTGTCATAGGCAACGAAAATGGGAAGATCGCCAATGATCTGGATGCCTTTTTCATTGGCATAAGCACGCACATCGCCATAGTGTTGGAAGAATAAAAACTGCCGGAATGCCTGTTTTTCGATAGCGACGGCATGAGCTTTTTTAGCTCTGGTCATCGCAGATTCGTCACGACGGCGGAGTTTTGAAGGCCATTCATTCCACGCTGCCCCACCGTGGGCTTCCTTGAGGGCCATGAAGAGTGCGAAATCGTCCAACCAATGGTTATTATCCTGTTTGAATTGGGCAAATTGTTCATCGAAAGGTTGCCCACGTCCGGTTGGGGCAGGAAGGTTTCCCGATTGGTAGCGGGCGAACGCATGGTCAAGCAGGGGCAGTTTCCAGTTATAAATCGCGCCAAAATCCACCCTCCCCGGATTAAAATTTGGCATGCCGGCCAAATCACCATTGGTTAGCAAGCCATCATTTAGCAATCGTTCGAAGCTGATCAGATAGGGACTCCCGGCAAAGGCAGAGAAGCATTGGTAAGGTGAATCGCCGTAGCCTGTGGGGCCAAGGGGGAGAATTTGCCATAATGTAGAGCCGGTTGCAGCCAACCAGTCAATCCAACGATAGGCTGCGGTGCCGAGTTCACCAATACCATAAGGCCCCGGCAGGCTGGTGGGATGCAAGAGAACGCCGGATGATCGAGAAAAAGGCATAAGAATCTCCGAAAAAGTGAATGGGGAAGGATTGATTAACGCTCATTAAGAGGCGGGGGTATTGTACATGATAAAAAGAGGGAAGTACACACGAAAAGCAAGGTGAAAAGGAAAGAGTAACCCCCTCTATCTTTGTACATGATGACAAGAAGAATCCCCGAAAACTCCCCTATTGGTCTTATTTCGTCACTAGCCCCTCGTTCACCATCAACTCTGCATTGTAAATTGAACCCCCTGCCGCGCCGCGAATGGTATTGTGCGACAGCACCACCATCTTCAAATGGAACAATGGATCGGGGCGAATCCGTCCCACGACCGTGGTCATCCCCCTACCGGTTAGCCGGTCTAGACGAGGCTGCGGGCGATCCCGATCTGGGTGAACGAACACGACTGGCTCGGGGGTGGACGGCAAATCCCGTGCACATTCTGGAGCCTGATATTGCGACAAGACCTCCACCGCCTCGCGAGGATCTGGTTCCCGTTCAAACTCCACACTCAAACACACCGTATGCCCATCGCTCACTGCCACCCGATTTGTATGCACCGACAACTGGAAATCCGCCAGTTTCAATTGCCCGTCCACCACCTTCCCAATCATCTTCCGCGGCTCCCACTCCACCTTCTCCTCTTCCCCAGCAATGAACGGAATCACGTTGTCCAAAATATCCAGCGATGCCACCCCTGGATACCCCGCTCCTGAAATCGCCTGCATTGAAACCGCAAACGCCCGTTGCACCCCAAACACGTCATCCAGGACTTTGAGCGCCACCGTCATCCCCATGCTCGTGCAATTGGGATTTGTGATAATGAGCCCCGGCCAACCCTTTTCCTTTCGTTGGATGGGAATCAGAGCGATTTGATCCGCGTTCACCTCGGGAACCAAAATCGGGACAGTCGGGTCACGCCGATATGCTCCCGCATTCGTGAACACCCCTACTCCCGCGCGGGCAAAGTTCGCCTCGATCTCTGTTGCATACTTCGACGGCAAGGCAGAAAAGACGATGGGGACGTTCACCGCTTCCGGCGTGGACGGCACAACGGACATCTCCCGCGCCCACTCCGGCATCGGATCGGTCAACACCCAGTGACAGGTTTCGCCATAGGTCTGTCCCACACGCCCCTCCGACCCGGTCAACGCCACCACCTCAAACCAGGGATGCCCATCCAACAACTGTACAAAACGCTGCCCCACGCTGCCCGTTGCGGCAATCACAGCCACAGGAATTCGATCTGCCATAACTTCTCTCCATACTCAGGCCAAGAAACAAGGTTCCCCGGCTGAGCAGTTACAATTATTCTGTGAAAATCTGTGTCCTCTGTATTATCTGTGTACCGCTACTATCAACTCATGAATGGCTC
>DATDOR010000461.1:0-2842 GCA_035293165.1 Anaerolineales bacterium
GTTCGCTGCACCGAGGCCGCAGCGCTGGCAGCCGCCCAATTTATGGGAACGGGCAATCAAGAAGCGGGCGATCAGGCCGCGGTGGATGCCATGCGTTTGATGATCAGCACCCTGGAGATGGATGGGATTGTCGTGATAGGCGAGGGGGAAAAAGATAACGCGCCGATGCTCTACAACGGCGAAATCGTGGGCAACGGACGCCCCCCTGCGGTGGATGTGGCGGTGGATCCCGTGGAGGGAACCCGTCTGTTGGCCCTGGGCCGTCCGAATGCGATCTCCGTCATCGCATTGGCCGAACGGTGGAGCATGTGGAATCCTGGCCCATCCCTGTATATGGATAAGATCGTGGTGGATAAGCGTGCCCGTGATGTGATTGATCTCACCCAATCTCCTACCGATAATCTGAACCATAGTTTGAAAAACTCCTCAAGATCAGCCCAATCAATTACGCGGGGCGCGCCCGTGCGGCAGTCACAGCAGTTGATTTAGCCGGTGCGTGATGAGGTAAAAGCACAAAGGCAGACAAGTAAAAAAGCTCCCTGTGTATACGTATACCTGTACACCTACAACTAAACCTACAACCCACCAGGAGGCTCCCATGACGAAACAACTCCGCCCCCTCATGCTCGGAATCGTTGGCGACAGCGCGGCCGGAAAAACAACCATCTCTAGCGGCATTTCCCAGATCATCGGTGATGAAGATGTCACGGCCATCTGCCTGGACGATTATCACAAATATGACCGCCTGCGGCGTAAGGAGGTTGGCATTTCGGCTTTGCACCCGGATTGCAATTATGTGGATATCATGGAACAGCACGTCAATTTGCTGCGGCTAGGCCAGCCCATCCTGAAACCAGTTTATAACCACGATAACGGGATGCTCGAACGCCCTGAATACGTGAAGCCCAAGAAACTGGTGATTGTGGAGGGCCTGTTGTGCCTGCTGACTCCCGCGTTGCAGCGTTCCCTGGACATCACCGTGTATCTTGACCCAGATGAACGCCTGCGCCGTTCCTGGAAGGTCACCCGCGACACGGCCAAGCGCAGCTACACCCAAGAGCAAGTGCTGGCATCCCTGCTCAAACGGACCAACGATAGCGAACAGTTCATCCACCCCCAAAAGAAAGCTGCGGACTTGATCGTACGCTTCTGGCCACCCTATGGCTACTTCGATGACACAGTGGATAATGCCCAGCTCAACATCCGCCTCTTCCAGCGCCATAGTTTGCCCCGCCTCGACCTGCGCGAGGAACTGGAACACGCTCGTAATGGCGAAAAGACCGTACTGCGTCAGGAGAAAGATGTCTGGTCTGGCGGTCAACCAGTGGACATCCTTGACATTGACGGCACGATCAGCCACGAGAAAGCCGAAGAACTGGCCGGTGTTATCTGGGATCACCTCGCCATCTCGGGACACGCCCGCCCAAAGGTGCTCGGCGATTTTAGTGAGGGCAAAATCAAGCGCCATTCGGAACCCCTCGCATTGACGCAGTTGATGATCACTTCGTATTTGCTGAAGGTACGGGAACACCGCCCGGTTGAGACGGATTGAAGAAGGAGAATTTCATGCCCCATTTCAAACTCGCCCCTTCCATCTGGACAGATTGGTTCGATGGGTTTGAAATATCCTGTGGACAGGGTACGACCTTGTTGACCGGGGCAATCCTCGATCAGGCTGCTTTGCCAGGTTTGCTGAGGAAAATCCTGGATCTAGGGTTAACGCTTCTTTCGGTCAATTCGATTCATCAGATAAACAAGGTTTAGAATGGATCAATGGTCTCGACCTAATCGACGATCATTCAGTCATTTGTTAAATTGCGAGGACATGGATCACGGAAAATAAGAGGTATCAAATTGGAAATAGAAAGACAGCCTGTTATCTCACTAAAACCTATGGCTGCAAGGTTGTGGAAGTTGACTTATTGCCGGGCACGGTCGAGAGAGCCAGGGAAAGGGCGCGCAGGGAAGGTGTCGAGAACCGGGTATCATTAAGCGGGATCATACACTTTGATCAATTTACCAGGATTGCCTAATCCGTTTGGGTATTCAGCAAAGATCAACCTCACCATCAATTGGATGATCTCGCGTGGCGTGAAGTGTTCCCCTGCCGTTTCGTTGTATTGCTCGCTAAAACGGCGAATCAGGTCTTCAAAAACCATTCCCATCTCGCGGTTTTCTACCCGATCTGGATGCAAATCAACCCGATCAAATTCCCGCATGATCGGGTTGATCAGATTGGGCGATTGCAATTTCCCCACCTGACGCCGGAAGTCGAATTTCTCAATGATGTCCTGCACCTGGGGACTAAATCCGTTTAAGTAAGCCACCAGATTTTGCGCGATGTCATCTGGTGTTTCCAGCATTTTGCGCCAGTTATATTGGGATGTGTTGTAAATCAACTCTTTCGTTCCATCCCTGCCTTTTGCTGCATCGCGCAGTACTCTGTCCAGATTCTCCAGTTTTCCGTGATACTTTTTATGAGCTTCTCAAACCGCCTCCCGCCGTTCTTCCATCGCCTGATCCAGGCGGCGAAACACGGTCATGGGCAGGATAACATCCACATACTCACGGGGTTTGTAGTCCCCACGCAGTAAATCGGCAATATCCCAGATAAGTTTAGATTTTTTTTGAAGTTGTTCATTTGAAAATAAAGAGTGAATGGTTCGCTTTAGTGACACAATACAGACACTGCAAATTGTTTGAGGGCTTGGATGCGATATAGTTGCTGTCCCGGATGAGTCCAGCGATATAAAACGGCTCCTATACATTTCGCATCATAAATTTATGAAATTATAAACGAGAGTTCTTATTTTTCCCGGCTGAGTTCGTTGTATTTTGCGGC
>DATDOR010000462.1:0-8342 GCA_035293165.1 Anaerolineales bacterium
ACCAGGGCGGGAAAACCACCTTTGCCCGCACCTTTGGCCAGTTGCATTACCTGGCCAGCATGGGGTGTCCAGTGCCGGGCAGAGAAGCGCACCTGTTTCTTTTCGACCGGCTCTTTACCCATTTTGAGAAAGAAGAGGATATCCAAAACCTGCGCGGCAAGCTGCAAGATGACCTGATCCGGATTCATGATATTCTCAACCAGGTTACCCCCAACAGCATTGTCATCTTGAACGAGATTTTTACGTCCACCACCTTACAAGACGCGGTTTTCCTGAGCAAAAAGGTCATGGAAAAAATCATCCAGCTGGACTTGTTGTGTGTCTGTGTCACGTTTATGGACGAACTGGCTTCCTTAAGTGAGCAAACCGTCAGCATGGTCAGTACGATCGTTCCTGAAAATCCGGCCTTGCGAACCTATAAGATAGTGAGAAAGCCTGCGGACGGGCTGGCCTACGCCCTCTCTATTGCCGAAAAGCACCGGCTGACCTACGCCTGTTTGAAGGAGCGCATCCTCTCATGAAAGCTTTCCTCCTTTATCGCGATCAGGATTTCGATCTGCAGCAGCCCTTCCCGGCAAATGAACCGGCGCTGACCCAAGACCTGGAATTGAATACATTGTTCAACGCCATGGCGCGTGGGGACGACTTTTTATTCGAAGTGGCCAAAAAAGCGGTTTTGTCCGGCTCGAATGATCTGGACACCCTCCTCTACCGCCAAAATATTCTGAAGGACTGCCTGAAAAATCCTGCCCTTATCCGGGAGATGTACCGCATCCCAATCACCGCCATTATCAACAAAAGAAAGCATTGGATGGGCATTTACAGCCGGTATCCAGCCGCGATCCTGAGTGGTTCCATCCAGTTGTTGGAGATGTTTGTGGGGCTGCTAAAAAATCTAAAGCGTCTCGCGGATGAACATGCCCACCAATTCGAGTCGGAGGGTTTTACACGGTTTTTCGCGATGATCAAAGAAGAACTCGATGATGAATATTTCGCCCGCATCCAGTATCATCTCAAGGAGTTGAAATTCCCCTATGGCGTTTTGATCAGCGCGGAATTGGGAAAAGGCAACGAAGGGACCGGCTACATTCTGCGGAAACCCCACGATAACAATCAGAGTTGGATCAAACAAGTCTTCGCCAAAAAACCGCGCACCTACTCGTTTTCGCTCCATCCCCGCGACGACAACGGATATCGGGCATTGAGGGACATAGAAACCCGGGCGCTCAACCAGGTTGCGAACGCGGTTGCCCAGTCTGCCGACCATATCAACAGTTTTTTCGAGATGCTGCGGGTTGAGCTGGCCTTTTACATTGGTTGTCTGAATCTCTATGAGCAGCTTGGACAAATGGGGGAGCCCGTATCGTTTCCCCTGCCCGTGGAGTCCTACAAGCGAAGACATTCATTCACCGGCTTATACGATGTCTGCCTGGCACTAACGATGAAGCAAAAGGTTGTGGGCAACGAGGGGAACGCCGACGAGAAAGACCTGGTGATCATTACCGGGGCGAACCAGGGCGGCAAGTCCACTTTTCTACGCAGCCTCGGTCTGGTGCAATTAATGACGCAGTGCGGGATGTTTGTGCCAGCCGAGTCCTTTTGCGCCAATCTCTGCAACGGCCTTTTTACCCACTATAAACGGAAAGAAGATGCCAGCATGGAAAGCGGCAAACTGGACGAAGAACTCAGCCGCATGAGCGAAATCGTAAACCAGCTCAGACCAGATGCCATGGTGCTGTTCAACGAATCCTTTGCCGCAACGAACGAAAGAGAAGGCGCGGAGATTGGCAGGCAGATTACCACTGCATTATTGGAAAAGCGCATCAAGGTTATTTTCGTGACGCATTTGTACGAATTTGCGCGTGGCTTCCATGCCCAAAATATGGAAAACGCCCTCTTCTTGCGGGCGGAAAGGCGGCCAGACGGAAGCCGGACGTTCAAAATGCTCGAAGCCAAACCCCTGGAAACCAGTTATGGCAAAGATTTGTACAAAGAGATTTTCGAATGAAGAATCGCAGGAAACCACTCAGGACAGGAGTTGGGCTACGGCCTGCTCCACATGGATTTTCGTCGTATCCAAAAAGGTCACGCCCTGGTAGGCTTCTTCCCGCAAAATCAACGGCAATTCCGTTCCGCCCAAAATCAAACCCTGAATCTCTTCCTGCTCCTTCATGCGGGCCACGATTGCCAACAGTCTTTCCCGCGTTTCGGGGAGAAAGACACCCTGAACCAGCTCGCTCAAGTATCTGTTGTGGATATAATCCTGGTCTTCCGGGGCAGGGACAACCAGCGTGATGCCCTGCCTTTCGAAAACCGCTGGGTAAAAGCGGCCCTGCATCGTAAAGCGTATCCCAAACAGCCCCACTTTGTTGAAGCCCAACGTCTGTGTGGCCAGGCAGGCAGTTTCTACGATGCTGATCAACGGGATCGGCGACCGGCGTTGAATCTCCTCGAAAACGATGTGGGGCGTATTGGCAGCGAGCAGCCCGAAATCGGCCCCGGCGCGCGCTAACCGGTGGACTTCTTCCACCAGGTATTCGGTCACTGCTTCCAACTCATTCGCCCCAATCAGTTCTAACATTTTCGTCAGGTCAATGCTATTAATGATGATAGGGGGATAACTCCCGTCCTGCTTTTGGGCGCGGTACGAAGCCACGATCAACCGGTAATATTCCATGGTTGACTCTGGCCCAATTCCACCAACCATACCGAGGGTCTTCATATTCTTTCTGGAACTGAGATTTGTATGCGATTCATGGAATTACGGCTGGTACACGATAAAATTATCAAACAACAAATCCGCGCCAGCCTCATCGTAAGAGCCGCCCAACAAGCCTACATCCCCCGATGAGTAATCCGAATCGGTGACTGAGTCTACGAACTCGCCATTGATATACAGAGTCAGCGTATTGCCCAGACAATCAGCGCGGAGGTGGTTGACAGCGTTACCCTGATTGACCAGGTCAGTTTCAACAAAGGCCTCTTCACTCAGGGGAATATATTCCCCAGCCACATATTTGCTAATGGAATAATAACCGTCGCTCGTCGCGGTCAGGAAGTAGAAGTTATCAACATCCACATACCGGCAGATGATGCCGAATTCGTTCGAGTCTGGCCCGCCTTGTTTGGTCACATCCACCTCCACCCGTACATCTGTGAAAGACAGTTCCGGATTGCTCCAGAATATCCAGTCCACCTTGTTGATGAAGAACCGGTAGCCGCCTTGTTCGTAATCGGTAATCCCATCCGAGTCCTGGTTCTGCGTCCACCCGGCCGTGTCCGGATCGGAAAAATCATCCTGAAACAGGATCACGGGGGAGCTTTCGGTCGGCTCAGGGAGCGGGGTGTCCGTCGGGGCCAGGGTCGGCTCTTCAGTAGGAATTGGCGTGGGAATCGGCGTATCCGTTGGAGGGATGGGGGTGATCGTAGATGTTGGTGTTGAGTCGGGTAAATTAGTCCCTACCATATAAAGCCCGCCGCACAGGCAGAGCACGCCCAAAACGAGGATGAGGACCACGCCCACCGCCCCAATACCAAGGCCAGATAAAAATCCACCGAGCCCCCCCTTTTTTTCCGGTGCATACTGTCCGCTTGTAGGATGGGATACCGGCCCAGAGCGGGAAACCGGTCCTGATCCGGGTGGCGCCGGCCTGGATGCAGGGGGATACGCTCCCGAGCCGGGAGGGGGTGCCGGCCCTGTCTGGGATCGGGCACGGCTCGTTCCCGGTTCACTCGACCCGGCATGGCTGGGACTCACCCGGCCCGACGAGGGCGCACCGGTCTGAACCACAGTGATGGGTGGAGTGGCAGCCCTGCTTGGTCTTTCGC
The DNA here is from genome assembly GCA_035293165.1 of Anaerolineales bacterium. Classification (GTDB taxonomy): domain Bacteria; phylum Chloroflexota; class Anaerolineae; order Anaerolineales; family JABWBV01; genus JABWBV01. The sequence goes on from DATDOR010000462.1 coordinate 3,829, forward strand.
TTAAATGAAGTGATTCTTCCATTGCCTGGACAAAATTGCTGGCCGAGGCATACCGTTCGGCAGGATTTTTTGCCATCACCCTGACCAAAACGTCTTGTGCGTCAGCAGGAATGTTGGGGTTAATCTGGTGGATAGGTGGTAACTGGCGCAATAAATGGCCTTCAAAAATCGCACTCATGTTGCCTTGAAACGGCGGGCGGCCCGTAAGCATTTCATAGGTGACAATCCCAAGCGCGTAGATGTCGAGAGCAGCCGTGACTTCTTCGCCCTGGATTTGTTCGGGTGCCATGTAAGCGGGGGTGCCCAGGCGCATCCCATCCGCAGTGAGATTGGTATCGGTGTCTTTGACGAGGCCAAAGTCGGTAAGTTTGGCGTTGCCATGTGTATCAATCAGCACGTTGGCCGGTTTGATGTCTCGGTGAATGAGGCCGCGCTGGTGGGCGTAGTCGAGGCCGGAAGCCGTCTGCTGGAGGAGTTTGATGACCAGCGCCGTGGGGAGCGCGCCTTCCTGCTTGATCAGATCGGCCAGCGAACCCCCATCTACATACTCCATGACGATGAAGAGTTTGTTCTCATCCCAATCCGCATCGTAGACTTTGACGATATTGGAATGGTCGAGCCGGGCAAGGGAACGGGCTTCCAGGCGGAAGCGTTCAACAAAGCTGTCGTCACTCGCAAGCGTCGGAGCCAGGAGCTTGAGGGCAACTTCCCGTTCCAAGATAGTATCCATCGCTTTGAATACACTGCCCATCCCGCCCGCGCCGAGTTTGCTGACAATTTGGTATTTGCGGATTTTTTGGCCGATGAGTGAGTCCATAGGTTGATTTTACCCTAATTAACACTACTCGCACCCGATCTATAACATGAAATTCGTCGGATAAGTTATAATTTTCACATATAAACAATTATTCATTAACCAATCCCCTTCACAGATTATTATGCCTCTCCCCACTCCTTTTCACCCACGCACAGCTGAACTCAATCAAGGCCAGGAATGGCGCCATTGGTCTGGTTACCTGGGCGTTGGCGTCTACGAGATGTTCCACGAGCGCGAATACTGGGCTATACGCAACGCGGCCGCGTTAATTGATGTGTCCCCGCTGTTCAAATACGAATTCAGCGGCCCCGACGCCGAACGCGCCGTCAACCGGATCATGACTCGGAACATCCGCAAATGCCGCGTCGGGCAGGTGATGTACACCCCCTGGTGCGATGACGAAGGCAAAGTCATTGACGACGGCACCATCTCCCGGCTGGACGAGCAGCATTTCCGCATCACGTCTGCCGACCCGTCCTGGCGCTGGTTCAAAGATTGCGCGTGGGGGATGGATGTGGAGATTCGCGACGTCTCTGCCGAGATTGCATCACTCGCGTTACAAGGGCCAAATAGCCGCGCCATACTCCAATCTCTCGTCACCGAAGATCGAAGATCAAAAATCAAAAATCTCAAATACTACTATCTCACAGAGACCATGATAGATGGTATCCCTCTGACGATTACGCGAACGGGATACACAGGAGATTTAGGGTATGAGCTCTGGTTTGATCCTGAAGATGCCGTCCGTGTCTGGGACTGCCTGATGGAAGCGGGTGAAGGGTATGGCATCATGCCTGCCGGGCTGGCGGCGCTGGATATTTCCCGGATCGAGGCGGGTCTGGTGCTGATCGAGGTAGATTACATCTCGTCACCGCGCACGTTCATTCCAGATCAAAAATCATCTCCGTTTGAAATCGGCCTGGGCTGGGCAGTGAAGTTCACGGAGGGGAATGACTTCGTCGGGCGGAAGGCTTTGGAAACGGAAGCGAAGAACGGTTCTACCTGGGCACTTGCCGGGTTGGAGATTGATTGGGTTTCGCTAGAGAAGATTTACGGGGCGGTGGATTTGCCGGTGCAGGTGACCGGGCGGGCGAACCGCTCATCTGTGCCTCTCTATGTGGGACACCGGCAGGTCGGATATGTGACCAGCCATACGTTTTCCCCCATCTTGAAGAAGTACACCGGCCTGGCGACACTCGAAGTACGTTTTGCCGCACCCGGCACGGAGTTGGAAATGGAATTTACAGTGGAGCATCACCGGGAGCGCGGGAGGGCGGTGGTGCGGAAACTACCGTTCTATGAGCCGGAATGGAAGAAAGGGTAAGACTATGACCACACACCACTACGATGCCCTCATCATCGGTGGGGGCCACAACGGCCTGACCACCGCCGCTTACCTCGCTAAAGCGGGGAAAAAAGTTCTCGTCCTCGAACGCCGCTATCTCGTCGGCGGGGCGACTGTGACCGAGGAAATCATCCCCGGATTTAAATTCACCGTCTTTTCCTATGTCGTCAGCCTCCTGCGCCCAGAAGTGATCCGCGACCTGGAACTGCCCAAACATGGGTTGAAGATTCTACCCCTCGAAAGCACGATTACCCCCTTACAGGATGGCGACTACATCCTGCGGGATGCCGATCATTGGGCGACAGTGCGCAATCTGGCGCGGTTCTCACCCCGCGACGCGGAGACCTACGACGAATACAGCCACACCATGTATTTCATGGCGAAGGCCGTCAGACCCATCCTCGGCCTCGTTCCGCCCGACCCAACGAAATATGACCCTCGCGAACTGTTGCCCCTCGCGAAACTCGGCCAGCATTTTCTAGGGCTGAACGAAGAGCATCTCTACACCTTCATCAAGTTGATGACGATGAGTTCCGCCGACTTCCTCGACGAGTGGTTCGAGTGTGACCCGCTCAAGGCGACGATGTCTGCGAGTGGGATCATCGGCACATTTTTGGGTCCACGCTCGCCAGGGACTGCGTACGTCCTGCTCCATCACTACATGGGCGAGATTGACGGCGTGTTTCGCGCGTGGGGGTTCCAGAAAGGCGGCACGGGCGGAATTGCGGATGCCCTCGCGAGTGCGGCGCGCGCTTTCGGCGCAGAGATCCGCCTGAACGCGCCTGTCGAACAGGTCATCGTCAAAGGCAGGAAAGCGGTTGGCGTCGCCCTGCAAAACGGGGATGAGTTCTATGCTCCCATTGTCGTCTCCTCCCTCGACCCGAAATGGACGTTCCTCAAACTGATTTCCCCTTCCCTGCTTCCTGATTCCTTAGTTACTGATATACAACGCTTCAACATCAAAGGTTCGTCCGGCAAAGTCAATCTTGCCCTCGACGCCCTGCCGGATTTCACCGCGCTCCGTACCCCACGCGGGCACGACACCCCCGCCCGGCTGCGCGCTGCGTACAAAGGCGCGATTTCGATCAGCCCCTCGATGGCGTATATGGAGCGTGCCTACGACGATGCCAAGTATGGGAATTTCTCTCGGCGCCCGTACATTGACATGATCTTCCCCTCCTTGCTCGACCCCGACATGGCCCCGCCTGGCAAACACGTCATGTCCTGTTTCGTACAATATGCCCCCTACGAACTCGCGGAGGGCGAATGGGACGATGCAAAACGGGATGCCTTTGGCGATGCAGTCGTAGACACACTCTCTGAATATGCTCCCAACTTGAAAAACATCATCATTGGGCGGCAGGTGCGTTCCCCCAAAGACATCGAGGATGACACGGGTCTCTCTCAGGGTAATATTTTCCAGGGCGAACTCTCGCTCTCGCAACTGCTCTTTCTGCGCCCTGCGGCGGGCTGGGCGAAATACCGCACTCCTATCCCTGGTTATTACCAGTGCGGCAGTGGCACGCATCCCGGCGGCGGGATCAGTTCCGCGTCTGGGCGGTTGGCGGCGCTGGAGATTTTGAAAGATAACAAATGAACTACGATATTATCCTCATCGGCGCGGGCCACAATGGCCTTACCGCAGCAACTCTCCTCGCCCAGGCGGGGAAACGTGTACTGGTTCTCGAACGGCGCACCATCCCAGGCGGGATCGCCGCGACCGAAGAAATTCTTCCCGGAATCCGCGCGAACACCGGCTTTCCTGGCGCGTCCCTGCTCCACCCAGATGTGATCGCCAAACTTGGCCTGAAACATCACGGCCTGACGATCAATGAGACGACCGCGCATATCTTCGCTCCAGAGAAGGACGGAAAGCCCATCGTAATTTGGAGCGATGACAAAACTACTACCGAGTGGCTCCAATCCGTCTATCCGAATGATGCGAAGAAATACCCGGACTTTATCCAGTTCGTCCGGCGAGTCGTAGGGGTGTTGGCCGCGATGATGTCATTAACGCCGCCGGATTTGAAGGGGCCGTATTCCGGTGGAGAGTTGTGGCCGTGGGCAAAGGTGGCTTTGCAAGCCCGAGGGTTGGGAGAACGGGACATGATGGAATTCCTCCGGGTGCTACCAATGAGTGCACACGATTTCCTTTCGGAATGGTTTGATTCCGAAGCCTTGAAAGGCGCGTTGGGCATTCTCAGCACGCTCAACACCATGCTTGGGCCAATGGGGGCAGGAACGGCACTCGCTTTTCTTTACCAGTATGCAGGCAGGCCGGGACCTGGGTTCGTGCAGGGGGGCGCAGGTAGCGTCGCGGACGCGCTCATGAAAAGCGCGAAGGCGTTGGGG
>DATDOR010000463.1:0-2541 GCA_035293165.1 Anaerolineales bacterium
GCTACATTTCTGTTTGGGTAAGCGTTGTATTAGCGCGTGGGGGAATTGCCAGGGTATAACTTGACAAGGGCGGGGAATTTTTCTATCATATAGCTTGATGATTACGATTACTGATACTGCGAAAAAAGGGTTGATAAAAATCCTGGGCGAAAAGGGTGGGAGTAATTTACTTGGGCTGCGATTGGCAGTTCGAGGCGGCGCGCCCGGTGCGTACCAGTCGGATTTCCGGCTTGTGCGGATGGGAGACGAGCAGCCAGATGATGTCGTGTTGGAGGAGGGCGATTTTCAGGTTTTTATTGACCCGGATAGTGCACCGAAGTTGAAGGGGGCAACGATTGACTTCGTACCGACTTTTCGCGGGCCGTCTTTCAAGATTGAATATCCTCAACCCAAATGGGATGATCCGCTGGCGCAAAGCGTGCAGGACTTGCTTTCCGAGCGAGTCAATCCGGGGGTTGCCAGTCATGGAGGGTATGTGACTCTGTTGGGGGTGCAGGGGCGGGATGTGTTTTTAGAGATGGGCGGGGGCTGCCAGGGGTGCAGTATGTCGGCAGCGACTCTGCGGCAAGGGATTGAGATTTTGCTGCGGGAGGAAATCCCCGAGATTCGGAATATTATTGATCAGACTGACCATGAGGCAGGGACGAGTCCTTATTACACAGCATCACAACTCGGTAATCAAAAGGGTGAATCTCCCCTGGTAAGGAAGAATTAAAGTGAAAGAGCGGCGTTTCCGCCGCTCTTCTGTTATCGTTATCGGGTAGCTATTTCGGACAACTCAATTCCAAAACTTTGTTTGCTCTGGCACTAAATGCGCGGGTCCCTACCCTATTGCAGGCATAGTAGGTTACATCGTAATCACCTCGGGGGATGGTGTAACTTTGGTCTTTTCCGGTTTTCAGAGAAAATACAAAGCTTCCGGGACCGGTCATTACCACAACCATATTGGAATTGGAAGCATTATTTTCGATGGTGATTTTGACTAATTTGATGACATCGGAGGCGTCCAGTTTACTACCAGATGTCTTCTTTGGGCCTCCAGAGCCACATTCAGGGACAACCATTGTTTTTAGGGTCGAAAGATCCAGATCGCCATCGGCGTAGGCCCCACATGAAAACATTGTAAATTTGTATTCACCGCGCAGGGGGGTATAGGTTTCTGCCGAATCGGGTTCCACAACAATGTAGATGTATTCAGGGCCTGTTAACCATAAAGAGAAGGCCTTGTCACTTTTGTTGTTGACGGTAAACCGTACCTTCTCTGATTTAGCAAATACTGCCCCTGGCAGCGCACTGACGAGTAGAACAAGCGTCAGGGCGATCAATAAGATTGAGCGTAACTTTTTGGGGTTCATTTTGGATTGTACTCCTTATTATTAGTGGACAAACCATTTTGTCCTCCTCGTCTATTTTACCCTTCATTTATATCTTGAACAACACCAAATTACACATAGGTCTTTATCTCCTCCCATAACCCCTGTATTTCCAATTGCTCTCGAACGGCAGCTTCAACCGTCATCTCTCCAGCCAGGACAGGCTCATAATAATCCCGCATCCAGGCGAACAATTGGGACTTTGCATAGAGAAATTCAACCAAAACAAGCCAGGTCATCGGACCTGCCTCATGCAAAAAGCCTGAGGTTTGAAAATCTGCCATTGTTCTTGTATAGTCATACACAACACGAACAATTTCACTCTCCCATTCTCCAACTCGCCAGGTAAAACGTGCATAGCTGCCTCGCCTGTCTCCATCGAAAGGCAATCCAGCTGCCCCAACATTGACAACCAGTGTCCCATTCAGTTGGGTGATCAAAGGATAATGGGTATGCCCACAACAGAATAGTGTGGGGAAGGGTTTTCCGACCCGTCGGGAGAGTTCGCCGTTGTCCATCATTGGAAAAATCCCAAACGTATTCCCCAGCATTGACGCATGGGCCACACGTATCTCACTTTTATCTGGAGTTTCCAAATGAATGAAATCCGGCCAGGTTTCTACGGCAGCTACTTCCCCTTGTAACTGATCAAAGGTCCACCGGGTATGGCGGTACACATCGAACAAAGGCCCGCTTCGTAGGGAATCGAGTTGTGCCTGGGCAATCACGTAATCTTCATGATTACCTTTGAGCACCTGCCATCCAGCCGTTTCAATTTTCTCCAAGATAAAATCCAGACACTCTGGAGAGCGGGGGCCACGGTTGATTACATCCCCAGCAACAATGACTCGATCCGGTCTCCAGGCCTCCAAATCAGCCGTAACAGCTTCCAACGCAGGCAAATTGGCGTGAATATCTGCCAGGACAGCAATTTTCATCGTTGCCATATGAAGGATCATCTCTAATCAATTCCGCTCGAACAAATTCGCCAGCGATAAATCTGTTAAGAAGAAGCGTTGTAACAGGAAAAACATTACCAATACCGGCCCGGTAATAAATTAGGTAACCGTTCACTTAGTGAGGGGATTACCCAAAAAAATGGTGTCCGCAGGGGGTGTACACCCCCTGCGGACACCATTTTTTTGGGTTCTTACCCCCTTCAGGTGGG
>DATDOR010000464.1:0-9444 GCA_035293165.1 Anaerolineales bacterium
AGGTTGGCGTCCGTCCTTATATGGACTTTGTATTGACGTCGGCAGCGTTTGGACAGCGGAAACCCTCCCCAGCCATTTTCCACGCCGCGCTCGCCCATTGGGGACTCCCGCCCGAAAATGTAGCCATGATCGGGGATACGCTGAACGCCGACATCCTTGGGGCAAATCAGGTAGGGATGTTGAGTGTGTGGATTAACCGCCGTGTCACGTCACTAGCGCAACAAAAAAATGACCGCATCCAGCCGGACGCGGTCATTGGGGAATTGGGGGAGTTGTTTCGGGTACTTTCGTAGCTTGTTATTTTTCCAAATTCCGCCGTTTGAACCATTTCTCAATCTCTACGGCGATAAACACCGCCAGACTCAGCCCCAGGCTGATGCCCAGCTCCAAGCCATTGAGTGCCTGCGTTTCAAAGATTTCTTGCAGCGGGGGCCAGTAGATGACCAGCATTTGCAGGAGGAAGGTCAGCAGCACCGCGCCGAGGAGGGCTTTGTTTGAGAATATCCCCTGTTTGAAAAGGGAGTCGATATCCGAGCGGATGGCAAGGGCGTGTCCCATCTGCGCGAGGGTGAGGGTGGTAAAGGTAATGGTCGTCCAGGAGGGGATGTTTGCCGCCCAGCCCCAATAGCCTGCCCCCAACGAGACTGCCCCCATCAATAGACCAATCCACAAAATGTGCTGTCCCATCCCGCGAGCAAAGATGTTTTCGTTGATCGAGATGGGCGGGCGTTTCATGATGTTGCGTTCGGCGGGTTCGATCCCTAAAGCCAACCCCGGCAGCCCGTCCGTAACCAGGTTGATCCACAAAATTTGCAGCGCACTCAAGGGCAGGGGCATTCCCAAAAATGGGGCAAACAGCATCACATAAATTTCGCCCGCATTGCTTGTCATCGTGTACTTGATGAATTTGCGGACGTTATCGTAGATGTTCCGGCCTTCCTTAACCGCCCTCACGATGGTCGCAAAATTGTCGTCCAAGATCACCATATCGGCGGCTTCTTTGGAGACATCGGTGCCGGTGATGCCCATCGCGACGCCGATGTCTGCCCGGCGCAGGGCGGGCGCGTCGTTGACGCCGTCACCGGTCATTGCGACGATGTGGCCTTTTCGTTGGAGTGCCTGAACAATGCGCAATTTGTGTTCGGGGGACACACGGGCGTACACTGATATCTCCTCGACCATCCCTTCCAATGCTTCGGGAGACAGGGTGTTCAACTCTTTACCGGTCAACACCTTGCCGTCTGTGGCGATCCCCAAGTCTTGTGCAATCCGTTGGGCGGTAAGCGGGTGATCGCCAGTGATCATGATCGGGCGGATCCCGGCGGTGCGGGCGGTTTGGACGGCTTCTTTCACCTCAGGCCTGGGGGGGTCGAGCATCCCGATCAATCCTACGAACACCATTTTTTGCTCGAGGCTGGCTTCATCGGTTTTTTCCGGTTTTTCTTGGAGAGGGCGGAAAGCAACGCCAAGCACGCGCTGGCCTGCCTGGGCTAGCTCTTCATTGGCGGCCAGAATACGCTTGTGGAGGTCTGAGGACATGGGTACGGCACTGTCCCCTGCCCAAACCTGGGTGCTGATCTCGGCCAGCCCGTCCACCGATCCTTTGCAGAAAGCGACGAAAGGGGCATCCCGCCAGGGGGCATCGGTCGGGTCATCCACGGAAATATTGATGCGGTGGATGGTGGTCATGCGTTTGCGTTCGGAGGAAAAGGGAATCTCCGCGACGCGCGGCCAGCGGTCATCCAGAACGGGTTTCCACATGCCAACTTTGGAAGCCGCAACGACGAGCGCGCCTTCGGTCGGGTCGCCAATGACATGGTAGTCGCCATCTTTATCCGGGTCTTCTTTCTCGACCAGGGCGTCGTTGCACAAGGCCGAGGCTTTGAGCATCAATCCGATGCTGCGCTCCTGGGGTTTCGCGTCGGGGTGAACATCGGCGTCCACAACCGGAAAATCGCCTTCGAGCAGGGCTTCCATTGTTTGGGAGTGGCCTAATACATCCAGTGCCGTGACAGTCATCCGGTTTTCAGTCAAGGTGCCGGTTTTGTCAGAGCAAATGGTGGTGACAGAGCCAAGCGTCTCGACGGCGGGGAGTTTGCGGATGAGGGCCTGGCGTTGGAGCATCCGCTGCGCACCCAGGGCGAGGGCGATGGTGACGACGGCAGGCAGCCCTTCAGGGACGGCCGCGACTGCCATCGCCACGGCGGTGAGGAACATTTCAGCCACGTCTTCCCCGCGCAGTAGTCCGAGGAGAAAAACCACGCCGACAATTCCAAGGGCAGCCCAGGCGAGGGATTTGCCCAACTGCCCCATGCGTTTTTGGAGGGGCGTTTGCTCGCTGGCAACGGTTTGAAGGAGATTGGCGATGTTCCCCAGCTCGGTGGACATACCGGTGTTGACGACGACGGCTATCCCGCGACCATATGTGACGGCCGTGCCCATGAATAGCATGTTATGCTGGTCTCCCAGCGGGATATGGTCACCGGTGAGGTTTTCGATGCTTTTTTCAACTGGAACGGATTCGCCGGTGAGGGAGGCTTCCTGGACACGCAGATTGGCGGCTTCGACGGCGCGGCAGTCAGCGGCGATGGCATCACCCGCCTCGAGCAGGATGATGTCCCCCGGCACGAGCAGGCGAGATTCCAGTTTTTCAATGTGAGAATCCCGGCGCACTTTGACGACGGGTGCGGATAACCGTTTGAGGGCGGCCATCGCTTGCTCCGCGCGGTACTCCTGGGTGAAGCCAAGAATCGCGTTGAGAATGACGATAGCGAGGATGGCGATCATATCTTTGAGATCGCCAACGAGAACGGACACAATGGCAGCGATGATCAGGACGATCACCATGGTTTCACGGAACTGGTCGAGGAATATTTGCCAGGGTGGTTTGGCGCCGCGTTCGATTAGTTCGTTGGGTCCAAATTGCTCCAGGCGTTTTTGACTTTCCTGCGTGGACAGCCCCTGTTCGATGTTCACGCCTTGTTTTGTGAGCGTTTCTTCGGGTGAAAGGGTGTACCAGGTTTGGGAGATGGTCATCGGTTTTTACTTTTTAGCGAGGCCATAGGCTTCGGCAACTGGGAGGACGAAGAGGACGCCAGTGTTTGGAGCGGTTGGCGTCGTCAAGTACGAAAAAGATTATGTAGTATATCTGGTTCCTCACAATTATAGAGGATTTAGAAATTTGTGTATTCGTCAACGAAAGTGTGAACAACGAGATTCCCGAAAAAAAGGTGTGTTTGGGGGTGTACACCCCCAAACACACCTTTTTTTCGGGTGTTCATACTACTGTTGACCAAAACAGGATTTAGAAATTTGGACAAATAAATGGGAGGTTCTTCAGTCTCAGCCTGAATAATTACGAAGGTAACTACCTAGCCGGGTAGAGGATTAGCCCGAAAAAAAGCCGATAAATATCTAGATACAAAACAGCCTCAGATATGTGTACCGGCTTATCGAACAACAAGTCAATTTGATTGATATGGTTCTTTAGGAATCGGCGGGGAGGTCGGCATTAACCACGGCAAATCCCAAAGAGCCATTTATATTATCAAAGGTAACTGTTCATTTTGAGCTATACTGGCGCAACCGTTGTTTGACCGAAGCCGCGCGTAAACGCCGGAGCGCCTGCCCTTCAATTTGCCGGGCGCGTTCGCGGGTCACGCCAAGTTGGCGACCTACTTCCTCAAGCGTGTATGTTTTTCCGTCCATTAGCCCATATCGCATCTCAATCGTATTTCGTTCCCGGATCGGGAGTTCATCCAATACCTGAAAAAGTTGTTCGCTCACGATATTGGAGAAGGCTTCTTCATCCGGCCCAACGCGAATATCATCGGAAATGAGGTCGCCGAAGGTTGTATCTTCGTCTTCGGTGACAGGAAGGTCGAGCGAAATTGGAACTCGGGCGGTTTGCTGCAACTCGGCGACGCGAAAGGGGGAGACTTCCATTTTTTCAGCAAGTTCATCCAGGGTGGGCTTCCGTCCAAGTTCCTGCATGAGAATGTTTTGCGATTGCTTGTATTTGCCGATTTCCCCTTCCCAATGGACGGGCAAGCGAATCGTGCGCCCGTGATTGGCAATCGCGCGGGTGATCGCCTGGCGAATCCACCAAGTAGCATAGGTGCTAAACTTATATCCCAGATGGTAATTAAATTTTTTAGCCGCGCGCATCAGGCCGATGTTTCCTTCCTGGATCAAATCAATAAATGGAAAACCATACCGCATATACTTCTTAGCAACTTTGATGACCAGCCGGGTGTTAGCGCGGATCAGGCGATCACAGGCCTCGGTTTCTGCCTGGATCATTTCGCGTAACAAAGGCAATTCTTCGGGGGTGAACTGGCCTGAGGCAAGTTTTGCACGCGCCATACGTCCACATTCGATCTTTTGGGCTAATTCAATTTCTTCCTCATATTTCAAGAGCGGTTCTTTCGCTGCCTCTTTGAAATAGATACTCAGGAGATCAGCAGTGGGAATGTTATCAAGTTCGTTTGGATAAGGGGGTAGATCCATTGGGTTTTCTTTGAGACGTTATACAAATTATATAAATATTATGTACGATAATTTTACACAAACTGGTAATTTGACAATCCCTTCATGGCACAAATTAAGTATTCTTTTATTGTAACTACTCAGCCAGAGTAAGAAGTAACCGAAAAAAAGGTGTACGTGGGGGGTGTACACCCCCCACGTACACCTTTTTTTCGGCAATTCCCTGGTTTCAGCCTGAGCAGTTACCTTTTATTTTGTGACGGATCAGGCTCGAAGAATCTTACCTGATTACCCTGTGCGCGAAGTAGTTCTGCATGCAAAAAATGTCAATGAAGGCCTCATGCTTCAAACAATAAATATATTTCTTCAAGGCTTTCTTCTGAACCCAATACGGTAACCTCATCACCCAGTTTGAGTCGGGTATACCCATGCGAGATCAACGTTTGCCCATCCCGGTGAACGGACAGGATCAGTGTGTCCAACGGCAAACGCAGATCCCGCAAGGCAACGCCGTTCAACACAGGATTCCCCACCTCAACATCTACGACATCCTGTCCATCTCCCGTCCCTAATAACAAGGAAGCTGCCACCGGGGAGCGCACCAGATGATCAAGCAAACTAACAATCGCCGTTGTAGGATTGACTATCAATGCGCCAAGGTCGTTGAAACGCTCCTGGAAATTCCGGTCATTCAAACGCACAACAATGTCTCTCGTTCCAAAGTTTTCATAAATCTTCTCACAAAGTTGATGATTTTCTTCATCAGATAACATTAAGACGATACTATCTGCTTTCGCCATCTCCAACCGTTGGAGTGTTTCAAGCGAATGATCAGGAACCCTGACGATCTCAATATTTGAGTTTTCAATGCCTGTAACTCGTTCAGGATTACGCGTTACGATTTTCACCTGCCAATCATGCCTTTTCAGTTGACGCGTAAGGGCCAATGACTGGCTCTCTAACCCAAAAATGTACGCATCCCTGACACCATCAAAGGGAGCCGCCTCTGCACGGGGGTGCGCTTCCCCTACCAGGTTCAAAGCCCATTTTAAGACCGGTGGCCCGACAATCTGATTGATCACAATCACGCCAATTAAAATCGTCGTCAACGATCTCCCCCACGGCTCAAATTCCACCCCAACTTCATTCGCCAGGCCAACACTGACACCTGCCTGGGTCAACAAGGCCAGTCCCATAACGAAGTTATGTTTGGCAGGCTGGCGTGTCGTAATCCCACCAATGACCCCGCCCAAGACCATCCCTATCAGTCTGGCAAAGGCTAATACCAAGATCGCCATCCAGGCCTCACCGATCACATCTAATTCTAATTCCGCGCCAACCAGGGTAAAGAAAATGACAAAGACCCCGGGAGCCATATCCTCAATGGCTTTGTGAAATTCTGTTTTATACCGGGTGAAATTCGCTACATAAAACCCGGCAACCATACAAATGAGCAATGGTTCCGAAAAAATGCCTACGGGGATGGTTCCGAGATGAGTGTCACGCAATTGTGAAGCAAGCGCAAAGACACCATACCCAATGCCAAGGATGGAGACACCTTTCAATATCCGGTATCGCATGGACATCACCCCCCGCAACAATAACCCAATGGCAATTCCCAAACCAATATCCAGCAAAATCTCAAAAAACAAAAATACGAGTAAACTTAAGTTAAAATTCGCCCCTTCAATCATCACATCCGCTACTGAAACCGCCGTCGCAAACAGAATGATGACAACGGCATCTGTCAACACTGTTGCCCCCAGGACGTTTTGGGTAAACGAACCTTTCGCCCGTGTTTCTTTAATGATCGCATATGCCGAAGAAGGCGAACGAGCAATCATAATCGTAGCGGCCAGAATGCCTGCAGCCAGCACCCCTACCCGGCTCATCTCCTGCGTAAACGGAATCACACTCGCGACCAACATAAACGCTAAAATTCCAAAAGCGAGAATAAACACCGTTTGCCCGGCCAAAATCAACAGAATCGAGCGTAAGGATCGGCGGACAACCTTTAAGTCTAATTCCCCTCCTGCTGCGAACGCAATAAACGCCAGGGCAGCCTGATTAAGGAAGCGCAAATTTCGAATATCCTCAACAGCGACTAAATTGAGCAAATATGGCCCGGCTAAAATTCCCGTAAACAAAAAACCGCTGATCAGCGGCAATTTGAACCGAGCGAGGTATTCTCCAATTTGTCTGGAAGCCAGTGCGATTAGACCAAAAGCTGAAATAATAATCAGAAGCGCAGATAACTCCTTCAAAATCACCTCCAGGGATTCTGAGATTGCGGAATCCTACCACAATTACCCGTCCTCTTGCGTCTCTCTTCACCCTGTGCCAAAATACCCAATCTCTCCTCTTCCCCTCTTCTCCTCTTCTCTTCTTCTCCATCCCCCCCGTGCCCTCCCTCCCTCCCGCCTTCCTCTTTCGCATGAAAACCCTCCTCGGCGAAGAATACGATGCCTTCCTCGCCAGTTATGACGCACCGCCTGAGGTGGGCTTGCGCGTCAACACGCTCAAACTCAGTCCAGCCGAGTTTCAAACTGTTTCTCCGTTCCTCCTCGAGCCTTTACTCTGGACGGACGCGGGTTTTCGCGTATTGGAAACGGAAGACAGGCCTGGGCTTCACCCCTATCACGCCGCGGGACTCTACTACCTGCAAGAACCCTCCGCCCAGGCCGTTGCGGAAATCCTCGACCCCCAACCGGGCGAGCGCATCCTAGATCTCGCCGCGGCCCCAGGCGGGAAAACCACCCACATCGCCGCGAAAATGGAAAACCAGGGAGTCCTGGTCGCTAACGAAATCCACCCCAAGCGGGTGTGGGACCTCACCAAAAACCTCGAACGCTGGGGTGCGCGCAACACTCTCATCACGAACGAGACTCCCGAGCGTCTTGCGGATGCCCTTCCCGAATATTTCGACCGCGTTCTCGTTGATGCCCCCTGCTCCGGCGAAGGCATGTTCCGTAAGACCCCCGAAGCCACCCGTGACTGGTCCCCCGAATTCGTCGCCGGATGCGCCCTCCGCCAGACCGCCATCCTGGACACCGCCGCCCAACTCGTCCGCCCCGGTGGGTGGCTGTGCTACGCTACCTGCACCTTCGCCCCCGAAGAAAATGAACACGTCATCGCCCGCTTTTTAGAAACCTATCCCGAATTTTCCCTCATCACTCCTTCCCGGAGACCGGGCTTCTCCTCTTCCCCTTTTCCCCTTTTCCCCTCTTCTCCTCCTCTCACAAACCCCACCCCCGTCCGCCTCTACCCCCATCGCGCTCCAGGTGAAGGCCATTTCATTACCTTAATGCAGCGCACTTCTCCGCCTCTTCCCCAACGCTCCTCTTCTCCTCTTCCCCTTTTCTCTCCATCTCGAAGCCTCCGTCGTCTTCTCCCCTTCTGGGATACATTCACCAACGAGACACTCATCCTTCGCTTAAATCCTCACCAACTCCGGCTGGTAAAATCTTATCTGTATTACATGCCCCTCGAAGCCCCTGATCTCACAAGATTACGGCTCATCCGCCCTGGTTGGTGGCTCGGCAGCTTCAAGAAAGACCGCTTTGAACCCTCCCATGCGCTCGCCATGGCCCTTACCCCCGAAGAGGCCCAACGCGTACTCCCCCTCAACGGGCCGGACGCCCTCGCCTATCTCCGCCGTGAAACCTTACGCCTCAGTCCAAGTGGACACCCCGATGGCTGGACTCTCGTCACCCTCGACCACTTTCCTCTCGGCTGGGGAAAAATGGTTAAGGGAATCCTAAAAAACCACCTCCCGGCAGGCTTACGCATGGTGTGAAGTATGAGACATAAGCCGTAAATTTGCCCGAACACTAAATATTTCCATGACCCCTCGCCACTCCTCTCCATTTCCTTCTCCCCTCTTCTCCTTTTCTCCTCTTCTCCTCTTCATCCTCCTCGCGGCCTGTGCCACCCCAACCCCCGCCATCCAAACCTCCACCGAACTACCTCCCGCTTCTCCCACCTTTATCCTGACAAGCCAAACCCCTCTCCCAATCGTTGAAAACCAGACAGTCTCCACTCCTATCCCCCAGAACACCCCCCAACCGGGCGCGACCAACACCCTCGTACCTGCCCCAACCACCACACCCACACCCTTCGTCTTTGCTGTCATTGGCGACTTCGGCGAAGCCGGATCGCACGAAGCCGATGTGGCCGCCCTTGTCAAATCCTGGAACCCCGAAATCATCCTCACCGTCGGCGATAACAACTACCCCATCGGCGAAGCCAGCACCATTGATGCCAACATCGGCCAATACTACCACGACTATATCGCCCCCTATACCGGCGCCTATGGCCCTGGTGCGGATGCCAACCGTTTCTTCCCCGTCCCCGGCAACCACGACTGGGAGACCCCCAACATCCTCCCCTACCTGGACTACTTCACCCTCCCCGGCAACGAACGCTACTATGACTTTACCTGGGGGCCGGTCCACTTCTTCGCCCTCGACAGCGACAGCCGCGAACCCGACGGCGTAGGCCAAACCTCCGTCCAGGCCCAATGGTTCCAACAAACTATCGCCGCCTCCACTGCTCCCTGGCAGGTCGCCTACATGCACCACGCCCCTTACTCCTCCAGCTACCACAGCTCCACCACCTGGGCGCAATGGCCTTATGCCGCCTGGGGGGTGGACGCCGTCCTCGCCGGACACGACCACGTCTACGAACGTCTCGAAGTAGACGGCATTCCCTACTTCACCAATGGCCTCGGCGGCAGCGCCTATGTCTACTGGTTTGCCAATGTCCTCCCCGAAAGCCAGGTGCGCTTCCGGGACAATCACGGAGCCATGCGCGTCACCGCCACCGACACCACTCTCACCTTTGAATTTATCACCATTGACGGAGAATTGATCGACACCTGGACATTAACCCAATCCCTCACCGGGGAAGCCCTGGCCCCCACGGAAGTTGCGCCACCCCCTTCTGGGGAGAGCGAAC
>DATDOR010000465.1:0-2843 GCA_035293165.1 Anaerolineales bacterium
GTCGTCGATCACCATTCCATAGACCCCATTAAAAGCATCAGAGTAACTGCCGGTGTTGAGCCACTCCTCCCAGAGAACGATATATTGGTTTCCGCCAATGCCAATCAGCTTGGGTCGTTCCGCATGTAAATTCGAACCGACAGAATAATTGGTCAGCCACCTCAGCCGGTTTGTATACTGCGTACCTTTTGAAAAAACAGTCAAGGTGTCTGGCAGGCCCGGATCAATGCTATTATCGCTGCTGTTGATTCGTACAATGGCCAGGTTGCGCGGCCCGTTGATGATGTCCCCTGTTCCGGCGCTGGTCTCTGTTGCGAACAGTGCAATGTAGCCGTAAACCGGATCGTTTTCAATAAGTGCGATATTGCCCAGTCTTGTGCGGGTGTTGTTTTCCCCCAAGTCTCCCTTGATGTGAAAGAGTGGATAGGAAGTATGATCTCGGGCAAATACGATGTAGCGAGGGTAAGCATCTCCCAGGTGATGCTCGATGATTCCCTCCCCGTCATACAGCAGCCGCTGGTCAAAGGAGTGGCTGACCCAAACGGAGTAGCTCCGGGTAACAGCACCGCTTGTGGCATCCAGGCGAGTAGAAAGGGCCTTCTGATGGCGGGCACCACCGATATTCCAGTCTGGGTCCGTGTTGATGCCATGCACCAGGGCGATCTCGTTTCCGCCTACCGCCAGGCGCGAGGTGGCGGCCACCATCGGGTTGATGATCATCTCAGCGCCATTGTCGAAGGCGTACCGGGCGATATCCAGGTCGATGTTGAACAGGATGCCTCCCGCCGGATTCAGCTTTATGACCCGAACAATATTGCTGCGGTAAGTGTTGAGAGGGGGATACGTGGAATTCACCACACCGCTTTCATCCACGCCGGTGGCGTAATAGCGGTTGCCGGAGCCATCCATCGCCAGACCCATCACCCGATCCAGCATAGGGATGTTCGTGAGTGCCTGGGTGACAGCATACCCGGTTGAGCTGGGCTCGATATGCAACAACACGGCATTCCAGGCCGTTCCAGCATCATAGTCCTGGGCCAGGACATCCAGCTCAACGCCATTTGACGCCACGATAATCTCCGGTGTCTTCCCATAATTACCGGACCAGCTAGTGGGTCCGCCCAAGTCGCTCAAGTTCGCGTCAAACGGAGTCAGTACCGAGGAAACATAAATCTGGTTGTCCGGGGCAATGACCAGCGGAAGAAAAACATTACCCGAGTCGGTTTCAAGTTGCTGGTTATGGCCTGCATATCCCATGGCCGTGATCGGTATCAGCGCAGCAAGAATCACTATCACAATAATGCCGGAATTTTTCATCGTTTTCATCTTGAGTCTCCTCATACGAAGGATTGCTGAAACTACTCAGCCGGGAAGGGGATTAGCCCGAACACTCCTCTCTTAGCCTGAGCAGTTACGGATTGCTCCCAAATTCCCGGATTTTGCCCTAGACTCGAATTCACGCTGCCCGACGGCGTGATGGCCCATATGTTGACATGGATAAACCCCCATTTGGGTGCTCATCCAGTAACTGCTTAGTCTGAAGAAGACCTGCCAGGTTTTATGCGGTTGCTCATACAGTCAGGATGCTTGCAAATAGAAGTTCGTTTTCCATTAAAGAAGTCTTCGGAAACCTGGTCTGGCCTGAGTAATTACCCGAAATGGATCATGACGTGGGATGAAACCCGTGAGCAGGATTTGACCATCCCTGCCGCCCAACGCATGAAGGCTGTGTGCGGCGTTTGTGGATGAGGGAGGGGAGGGTCATTGGGGGCTCCAATGGAATTGCGGTAATGGCGAGTGCTGGATTGCAAACCAACATTTAAATTGTGGCACAGAATCTTGATAATTGATGAGTTTTCCGAGACATCTTAAAGTTATAAATCTGTGATTTTTTGTTCTATTGGATTGTATAATATTATTGCATGACAATAGGAGCAAAGGGTTTGCACATGAATATAAATTGAAATAACATTCGCCCGCTTGAAAACTCGCAAAACGACGGGTTTGAAGAATGGACTTTTGATCAGGGCATCTCCGGCTCCACAAAGCTTAGAGAATATCCGAAAATTCTCGCAGGATACAGGCTGTGGTTCTGCAATCGCTCCCCGCCCACAAGGGGCTAGACTACGTGAAACTGTAATTTATGAAATTGCTTATATCTGCTGAATAAACGGCGTAAACGCACTGGTATCGTCCTTTCGTTTGAGCTTCTCGTAGTATTTTTGCACAATACTTCCCTGCTGTTCCAGGTTGAAATCTCGAAGGGTCCTGCCTCGTTCTTTTTCTTTTCTTAGATTGTCCTCTCCGCCAAATTCGTAGACTTTTGTGCCCAACTTGATTTGCGCGTCCAACGCTTCCCATAAATATTTCCAGCCCTTCGTTTGATACTGCCAGGCATGGGTGAGTTCGTGCATGAGCCAGCTCATTTCATTGAGTTGGTTGGCGTCCAGTTCCGAGTCCAGGTCTGTGATTTCGTCTGTTTTCAACGTGCGCCCGAAGAAACAATAATTGCCTAATGTAATCGCATTCTTTATATTTTCCTCGCGTGGGGGCATTTTCTTGATAAACCGGCCAATATCATCCAGGAAATTGGGCAGATTCGCCCCCTCAAAGATCCGGATCCTCCCGTAGTCCAGCCTGTCTCCGAATATTTGCCGGGCTTCGTGGATTTCAAAATCCGTGAGTTCCCGCACGTTGAACCCAAATTTGCGAACCAGGTTGCCTTCATCCGCGATTTTATCTTCGATGACCCGCTCCACGAGTTGGTTAAATCCGGCCTTCAGGTCCAAGTTTTCAAGATTGAGTTGGTTGGCATGGTTGAGGGAAAACGTGGCGCCCGCGCC
>DATDOR010000466.1:0-3621 GCA_035293165.1 Anaerolineales bacterium
TTGGCGACGAAGTTGGGGGCTTCGGTAAACGTGACACCACGCTCGGCCAGCGATTTGTACGCGGCGGCGACGTTGTCCACCTGATAATAAACGATGGAACTGGGATGGTTAAATTCTTCCGATGTGGGGATGCCGAGCATGAGCATGATCCCGCCACAGTCGAAAAACGACATGCCGGGGACCTGGAAAAGATGGGGCATGCCGAGCGTGTCTTTGTAAAACGCAGTGGCGCGGTCTACATCTTTGACATTGATGTGAATCTGGCCGATTTTGTCGAGACCGAAAGTAGACATGGTGAACTCCTAAATTCGTCGTGCGTGGCGCGTAACCTAAAAAACGGACTACGCACCATGTCCCCTGATTCTACACCCTCCGATGGTTATCCAACCTGCCCATCGCCTTGCCGAAAGCGAGTTCCAATGTAGATGGCGACTTGTAAAAATCGTCCGGGTATTCGGGCTGGAGGGGGTTGGCGTCGTTGAGGCGTTTGAGTTGACTATCGGACAGGGTAAAGTCGAGCGCACGGAGGTTGTCTTCGATTTGGGGGACGCGGCGGGTTCCGATGATGGGGATGATGTTCGGGAATTGTTGGCGCACCCAATTGATGGCAACCTGGGCGGAAGAACAGCCCATCTCTTTCGCAATCTCGCCGACCAGTTTTGCCATTTCCAACGCGTGCGGTTCGGGGTTGCCCACGCGGGTGTGTTCGTCCGGTTTCCCGGCGTTGAACTTGCCCGAAAGCTGGCCGCCCGCGAGCAGGCCAAAGGCCATGAACGCCATATCCAGCGCGCGGGTCATGGGCAACACTTCGCGTTCTGCCCCCCGCGTGAGCAGGTTATATTCGCCCTGGTAGCCGGCGAAACGCGGCCACCCGCGCTGTTCGGCGGTAGCGACCGCGTACCCCGTCACCCACGCGGGGCTGTCGGAGATGCCGACGTAGTGCACCTTCCCTGCGCGGACGAGGTCATCCATCCCGCGGAGGATTTCGTCCACGGGCGTTGTCCCATCCCAAATGTGAACGAAAAGCAGGTCAATAGCACCCGTCTGCAAACGGTTGAGACTGCCTTCGACAGTGCGGAGCATGTTTTTGCGGTGGTTACCGCCTGCGTTGAGGTCGTCGGGACGGTTGGCGTGGCTGTGCAGGGTGTATTTTGTGCTGAGGACGAAGTAGTCCCGGTCGGCTTTGGTGAATTCGCCAGTGAATTTTTCCGCTGTGCCGTTCGTGTAATTACACGACGTGTCAATGAAGTTGCCGCCCGCGTTCACGTAGGCGTCGAAGATCGCTTTGCTAGTGTCTCTGTCCGCCCCCCAGCCCCAATCCTCGCCGAAGGTCATCGTGCCGAGGGCGAGTTCGGAGACGCGGAGGCCGGATTTTCCGAAGAGTTTGTAGCGCATAATGGTTACTCCTGAGTGAAAATAATACGCGGATTTGACAGATTGTACGGATTTACGCCGATATTTGTCTACATTTTTCGATATTGTCTAATTTATAGCCCAGTCTTGTACAGGATGGTTCAGGTCTTAAGTTGGAAACATCTACTTCAATGACCCTCGCGTTGATATATTTTTCGCCATTCGCGCGCGCGACCGAAACGCGATGGTTTCCATCCTCTACGAAATAGGCATCTCCAATTTTGTAGAGCAAAACCGGAGGCAGCTTAACGCCCAGGTATTTCGCCTTTGCAACATTGACCCAACGGTTGTTACTGGCCTTTTTACGGGGGTAGTAGGCCAGGTCGAAATCGTTATACCTCCCACTGCTCCCGACAATCTGGTCAAGCGCGACAGATCGCATCCCGAGATCAGATCGAGGCCGATCCTTTAGATATTGAAAGACCTCGTTGAAAGACAGCAAATCATTGCATCCTCGGCCGAGCCAATGACGAGCTTTTCGCCAGAATGACTGCTTCAACGATTTTTGGAAGTCAGTTTGTGCCTGGATTTCGACAGCTTTGTGATTCATCGTTATCTTCCTTTTATGTAACTGCCCAAGCTAAGGGAGAGGAATCTCCGAAAAAAAGGTGTGTGTAGGGGTGTACACCCCTACACACACCTTTTTTTCGGGTTATTTCCCCTATGGGCTGAGTAGTTACCCTTTTATTTTCGATGATTATCGAGTGAAGCGTGAGTCTTCCCATGAATAAGATTGAGAACGTTTTCGCCCAGGAGAAAACTGCGCGGGAAGCCGATTTCAAAGGGGGCGATAGACTCGATTTGTTGGATTTGTTCGGGGGTGAGTTCAAAATCGAGAACGCCCAGGTTATCTTTGAGTTGTTCAACAGTGCGGGCACCGATGACAGGGATGACTTGTGCTTTGTGTTGTTGCTGGCGCACCCAGTTGATCGCTACCTGGGCGGGCGTGCGGCCAATTTCCTTTGCAACGGCGACGACGGCATCCCCCAGCGCGAGCGCCTGTTCGGACGCGCCTTCGTAGCGTTTGGTGGCATCTGCGTCGCGGTATTTGCCGGTCAGGACGCCGCCCATGATCATCCCCCAGGTGGTGACAGCGATGTCATCTTCCTTTGCAAGGGGCATGATCTCCCGTTCGGGGTCGCGGCGGGCGAGGTTGTAGGGGATTTGCGTGGCGACAACGGGGGAGAGGCCCATCCAGCGGGCGTATAGATTCGCTTTCGCCATCACATACGCGGGGGTGTCAGACATGCCGAAGTAGCGCACTTTCCCCGCGCGGATCAGGTCATCCACCGAGCGCATCACTTCTTCGATGGGGGTTGTGTAGTCCCACATGTGGAGGTAGAGCAGATCAAGGGTTTCAGTGTTCAGGCGGCGCAAAGAGGCCTCCACTTCACGGCGCATGTTTTTCCGGGCATTGCCCCCACGGTTGGGGTCGAAATTCTGGTGTGAATTCGGACGCAGGGTGTATTTGGTGGCGATGACGAAGTAATCCCGGTCGCTCGCGGCGAATTCCCCCACAAACTTTTCGCTGGCGCCCTCAGTATAGTTGCAGGCTGTGTCAAGAAAGTTGCCGCCTGCCTCTGCGAAGGTGTTGAAGATCGCTTTGCTGGTTTCTTTGTCTGCCCCCCAGCCCCAATCTTCGCCAAAGGTCATCGTGCCGAGGGCAAGTTCGGAGACACGGAGACCGGATTTACCGAGTAGTTTGTAGCGCATGGGGGACTCCTTTGATTAGATAATTATCTATTATAAAGAATTGTATCCAACAAAACCCCATTGTACATTGAACGACGGGTCAGAGAATGGACTGTACCAAAGGCCAGAATACTGTAATATGAAATCGGAATTTATACCTGGAAGGACGCCGGAAAACGAAACGGCAGGAAGACCTCGACCCGACTCTGCACGATCCCCGCCCTGAGCCGGATCAGTGGATCGAATCCTGGTTGGATTTTGCAAGGACTATTCTACACACTTCTCAACCCGCGCACCTGATACCCCACCACTCCCGGGATCCCAATCAACACCGCCGAAAAAACGATCATCGCCGGAATCCCCACAACGGGCAACAGCGGTCCGGCAATCGCTCCACCTAACGGCCCGCCACTTTGCATCATCATTCGCAGCAGGGAAAACGTATGCCCGCGTAAGTATTCGGGGATAATCTGCATCCGTAAAGTCTGCGCCCAAATCGTCAGCGGCGCGCTGAAT
>DATDOR010000467.1:0-5628 GCA_035293165.1 Anaerolineales bacterium
CCTTATCCTGGCGGGCTGATTGAAAGCATCGCCTTTTCCCCGGATGGCGATTTGCTCGCCGCTGCAGTAAACGATGAAATCTGGCTCCGGCAGGTATCTGACGGTGAGGTGATCGCCCGGTTGGATGGGCATGAGGGCAGAATCTTCGACTTGACTTTCTCACCGGACGGGCAATACCTGGCAAGCAGTTCAAATGATCAGACCGCGGTGCTTTGGAAAGTCCGAAAGGATGGGAACGGCTGGGCGTTTGAATTCCTCCACACCCTCGCGCACAATGATTGGGTGCGTACCCTGGCCTTTTCACCCGATAGCACGACTCTTGCAACCGGCGCATTTGATAGCAGCATCGTTTTGTGGAATATTCCTGACGGCCAATATATTCAAATCCTGCGACGCACCACCCAGGATCAAGTCATCGCACTGGCCTTTTCCCCGGATGGCGAACAAATCGCGGCTGGAACCCTGCGCGGCCTGCGCCTGTGGACCTATGGCCTGTCTGACGCCACCTTTCCCGCCAGTACGACTTTCTTCTCCTTTAAAAAGGATGAACAGTTCACCACTAACAATCCTTACCTGGCCCCGTCCCCACGCGGGGTCTCTGTTGAACCAACCGTCGTTTTCTCTATCGAAGAAGCACAACCATTGGTTTCTTTCCCGATTCAAGAACCGCAAAATCTCCCACCGGGGTTCACCATTTCCGGCATTTACATCGTCAGCGACCCGGTTTCAGCTTTGGAAATTGTCTCCCTCACTTATCTCCGCACAACCAGCTTCCAACCCGCCTTCCTCACCATCACCCAGAGCCAGACGAACCCCATCCGCTTTGATTTCCAACTCGGAAGACATGCTCATGTTGGCCGGACCTTCGTCAACGGGCAATTCGCCGAACTTGTTTACGGAGGATGGAATATCACCAGCAACACCACTGGTGCAAACGGCCAACTCACCTTCCAACGCATTTGGGATGAAGAATTGGCCTCCCGCTGGCTGCGCTGGCAGGCTGGCGATTTCTATTTTTCCATCCTCTACGACCAACCCTTCAACCAACAAAGCATTGCCGAAAACCAACGCTTTCCGGTCGAACAACTCCTTGAAATAGCGGAAAGCCTACGCTAATGGTATAAGGTGCAACATACTTGATAAGTACGTCTTGCATGGAAAAGGTCAAAGGAACCAACCCCTTTTATTAATCGTTCTCTCATCATGACAGAACCCACCCTCTCTGAAGCCGCTCTTGCCCTGCATATTCAGGAAGGCCGCGCTACTGACCCCACCGTCGCCACCGCATTGGTTAAACAATTCGCTCCGGGCGTCCAACGCTTTACCCTTGCGCTCCTCAACCGCCACTCCGATGCATCCGAAACCGCCCGTGCCCTGACCCGCCAGATCTTTGCAACCGCCCTCAACGACCCCGAGAGTTTTGCAGGCCAAGAAAATATCCGCGCGTGGCTCTACACCCAGACTTTAAACCAAACCCGCGCCATCTCCCCCTCTCACCGCGCCTGGCAGAGCTTACACCCCCTTGCAAATGACACCTCCACTACTGAAACCCCACCGGCTGCCAACTCCCAACTCCCACTCAACAATTATCAATTACCCATTACCCATTACCAGTTTCTCTCCCTGCCCGAACAGGAATACTTCCCCCTTCTCCTGCGCTATGGGCACCGTCTCACCATTCACGAAATTGCCCAACTCCTCCGCAAATCCGAAAACAAAATTCACAAACACCTCACCCACGCCCGTCAAAAACTCCTCTCCCATCCTTCATCCTCCTCTCACCACCCTCGAGAAACCCAACGCCTCCTCGACGGCATTCTCGCCCCGGACGCAGAAACCACTTTCCGCAATCACCTGGACACCTGTTCCGAATGCCAGACCCACCTCAAACAATTCGCAGAACTGGAATTTCACCTGAACACCCTCCTTTACCATGACCCTCCGCTCCCTGAAACGGAAACACAAAAAATTGTCCGGGCTGTCCTCGAAGGAGAAACCACACCCCAAAAACGCACCGGAAAGTGGCTATCCGTTGTCACCAGACTCCCCATCCGCGAAATTTCCTGGGTCGTCCTCGCTGTGGCCATCTTTCTCGTCTTAGCCCGTTGGCTCAACCCAATCTTTTCCTCTCCCTCACCCCCAACCACCCCAACGCTCCAACCGTCCCCTAGCCTTCCTCCTGCTCAAAACCTCAGCACCGTCTTCCGCCAATCCGACACACTCACCATCCCTTTCCCAGGCCAACACCGGATATGGTCACTGACTGATGTCCGCACCGGAACCCATATCCCCACCACACCCATTACCTTTTCCTATTCTGGCGATGCAGCCACTTTCGGGGATGGGAATCAAGTCATCCTGTGGCAACTCAACCCCTTCCGGGAACAGGTCGAATTCACAGGCCATGCTGCAACCGTGACTGCCCTGGATTTCTCTCCGAATGAAGATTCTCTCGCAACCGGCGACGAGGCTGGCAATGTTTTGATCTGGGATTCAGAAGGGCATATCCGTTTCCGGTTGGAAGGCCACCCCGGCCCCATTCGAGGTCTGGCTTATTCAATGGATGGCCGTTACCTGGCAGCGGGGCTAAACGACGGCATCTGGCTGTGGGAAATTCAAGAACGGATCATCGTCCGCATTCAACAAATCCGGTGGGAGTGGATACGGAGCATCACCTTTTCCCCCGATGGTAAGTGGCTGGCCGCCGCAGACCGGGATGACAGCATCGCCATTTGGAGCATCCCGGAGGGCCGTTTATTGCTGCGCTACGAAACCCTCCCCAACCCAGAGGAGGATCGCCTGGATGTCATCACCCGGTTGGCGTTTTCCCCTAATGGGAAAAGACTGGCAAGCGGATCGTTCAACGGATTGGTAGAAGTCGTCGCCCTTAGCCCTGCACAGGAGGGTACGTTGCAGGGAACCCGGATTTTCACCTTCCCACACCCATCATGGGTGAGTGAAGTCCGTTGGTCGCCAGACGGAAGATGGTTGGCAACGGTATCAGACACCGGCTTCATTCAGGAAGAGGACACGGCAAGCCGGGCGGTTTACTTATGGGATACAGAAACTGGCAGTCTTGCATATGTACCCCTCACCGCCCGGATCGCGCGGGGTTTGAGCCGGGCCATCTTCAATGAACAGGGAAATGGCCTTACCGCCAGCAATTTTGATGGAAGCTTGTTTCAATGGCAAATGGAAGACATCAGCCATCTCGTCGTCGCCGTGCCAGAACCATTTTTCTTCTCCCGGACAGAAAATAATTTGCTGGAAGGCCTATTTTCGGAAGAGACACTACCGATCAGTTTTACCAACCCCTTGTTGGCTGCTTTCAATTTCAGCCCCTTTGCGTTATCCCCTCTCCCAGCCCAATATACTTTTGTTAATGGATATTATTCCGTTAAAGACTCCGTTGTCGAGATGTTGTACCAAACCCGCGCAGGTAATACAGTCAAAACCACCCAACGTCTATTAACCGACGGTGAAATCCCCACCTCTCTGGGGTTGATTGGGGCCAGTGCGGTGGTACAACCCGTCCAAATTCATGGGACCATCGGAGAGTACGTCGTCGGTAGTTGGGTGCTTACTTATCCGGACAATCTTGACGGGGCAGGCGAAACCCCACTTTATCGCTGGAGTCCGGTCGGAGAAGCCCGGCTACGGTGGGTACAAGAGGGAATTCTCATGGAAATTCAAACGCCAATCTTCCAACTCGACCGCAAAAACCTGACCATGGATGACCTGATTCGACTGGCGGAGAATCTCGTGGCCCAGACCGAACAACCCATCCTCTTGACTTATACGGTTCAAAACGGAGATACCTGCATCGGAATTGCCCAACGTTATGGAACCAGCGCGGACCGCATCGCCCAGGTAAACGAGCGGGACAACTGCGATCTAATCCTCAGCGGACAGCAGCTCCTCGTCCCCCTTCCAACATTGCGCGAAATTGTCGCCGAACTGGACTTAAACTGTGATGGCAGCCCGGAACGCATCCGCGCGCTTCCTGGCCCCAATCATGGCGATTTGACGGCCAATTTTGGCGTGGTGGTAGAAGCGATTCCCCCAGGCGGGGACAAGTTTTGGCCCGTCTGGCAGTTGACCATTGCCGATGTGCCGGTGGATTTTTTCGGCCAGCCAGAGATGCTCGCATCCCCAACCTGCGAAACATTCTTGATGGTGAATCTTTTTGGTGGAACGGGAGAGTCTTCCGGCCTGGATATCTACCGCTGGGATGGAGAGCAGATGGGATTGGTTTTGGACGCAAACGGGTATGCGCGAGAAATAAATTCTCCGGGGGAAGAGGAAACAGGTGAATTCATGGTCACAACCCAAAATCTAATCCGTGATCCGAGTGCGGGAGGATGTACCCGGATCACAACGACTTATGAATGGAATGGATCCCTTTTTGTGCAAAGGGATCAAACGCGAGAGGAGGGAGTGGATTGTTTTGATGGATAGGGTACAATAAAACGTGGAAGGGAGACCAACTTGACATGTGAACACTTGACACGTGACACTCAATCAGGAGTACATCATGGAAATCAGCTTTAAACTCACCGACGAACAAAAAATGATCCAGAAACTCACACGGGATTTCTCCCAAAACGAGATCGCCCCCGTTGCCGAGCATTATGACAAAACGCACGAATACCCCTGGCCGGTCATCAAAAAGGCACAGGAACTGGGTTTGACCAGCATGAACGTTCCCGAAAAATACGGCGGGCTTGGCCTCAGCCTCTTCGAAGAGTGCCTGGTCGCGGAAGAACTGTCCTGGGGTTGTTCAGGGATTAACACTGCCCTTAGCATCAATAATCTGGCCCTCCTCCCCATTCTGATCGCAGGGAACGATGCCCAAAAAGAAGAATATTGCGGGCGGATTGTGGATGGTCAGATGTCCTCCTATTGCCTCACCGAACCAGAAGCCGGCTCGGACGTCGCGGGCATTCGTACTACCGCCACAAAATCCGGTGATGATTTTATTCTCAAAGGCTCCAAAACCTTCATCACCGGTGCAACAGTCGCCAATTTTTACACGGTCTTTGCCTACACCGACCCCGAAAAACGCTATAACGGCATGAGCTGTTTCATCGTGGACCGCGACTGGGAAGGGGTCAGCGTCGGCAAACCATTCGACAAAATGGGCCAGCACGCCTCCGACACCGCCGAAGTGATCTTCGATGACGTGCGCGTCCCGAAGAAAAGCCTGCTTGGTAGCGAGGGCGACGGCTTTATGATCGCGATGAAAGTGTTCGACAAAAGCCGCCCGGCGGTCGCGTCTGGCGCGGTCGGCGTTGCCCGGCGCGCATTCGAGGAAGCAACCCGATATGCGAAAGATCGCGTCACGATGGGGCATCCCATCTGGCAATACCAGGCCATCGGCCACATGATCGCCGACATGGCGATGGACATCGAAGCCGCCCGTTTGCTCGTCTGGAAAGCAGCCTGGAGCGTGGACGCAGGCGAACGCAACCCCACCGCCTCCGCTTTCGCCAAAGCCTTCGCCGCGGATATGGCCATGCGCGTCTGCACGAACGCCGTGCAGGTCTTCGGCGGGTACGGTTTCATGGCCGAATACCCCGTTGAAAAACTCATGCGCGACGTGAAGATTTATCAGATTTACGAAGGCAC
>DATDOR010000468.1:0-2636 GCA_035293165.1 Anaerolineales bacterium
CCCCGCCACACCCTTTTTTTTGGAAGTCTTTTTTAAGCTACTTTCAGCCAATTACTTAAAACACGAAGAATGTCAAAACAAAAACAGGAAAACAAAAACCCTCTTGAAATTCAGACCGGGATAAAGACTCAAACGATAGGCACAATTTCTTCTGAAGGGATACCGGTGGAAATGAGAGATTTGATCGACTCGGCATTGGAACCATTGAATCACTTGATTAGCTTCGACGCGTGTGCGCTTCTTTTGATAAACAATGGGGACTTGGCGATTACTACGTGCAAAGGATTTCCAAACTCCAGGAAACTCGGACGTCTCCGGTTTAGCCTGGCCGACTTTCCACAAATTCAAAATTTAATTAACCAAAAATTTCCTCTACGGCAATCCAACGGGATAGCTGGAATACTCTTAGATACAAGCGCACTTCCTTTCAAAAATACAGCTTGCTTACAAATACCTTTGTTGAGTCGTGACCAACCGATTGGCCTGCTTGTACTTTATCAATTTAATGGAAAGGACATTTATTCAGAAAAGGATGCAGAAGCTGCTATGGTATTCGCTAAGCAAGCTGCTTTAGCGATAGAAAATGCACGGCTTTTTATGGAAGCTCGCCAAAAAGCAATTCAATTGGAGGTTGCCGGACAGGTTGTTAAAAAAGTAAGTTCGATATTAAATCTGGAGGTTCTGTTATCAGAAATTGTAAGGTTAATCCGTGTAAAATTTGGCTACTATCATGTTCATATTTTCCTCGTTGACGAGCGTTCCAATCAAATCATTTTACAGGAAATTAGTGGGGAAAAACATGAATCGCTGAGGAAAAGTGGATTACGTCTAGATATTGGGGGAAACTCGATTACAGGGTGGGTGGCTGCAAGCAGAGAAGCGCTATTGTGCAATGACGTAAGCCAAGAAGCCCGCTACCATCCTCATGAATTATTGCCAAGTACAAAGTCGGAGTTAGCGCTTCCCTTGCAAATAGGGAAGAAATTAGTCGGAGTTCTTGATATTCAAAGCGACAAATTAAATAGATTTCGAGATGATGACCTGACGATTTTGCAAATTGTTGCGGGTCAGGTGGCGATTGCAATTGAAAATGCTTATTTATTTCAAAGGTCTCAGGACCAGGTTGGTATTCTAAGCGCGTTGCACAAGATATCCTTGAGGATTACTTCAAAATTGGAAACTGAGCAGGTGCTTGAAACCATTATGAGACAGGCTGTAAAACTCTTAAAGGCTCAGGGTAGTTCATTGGGAATTTATGATGCTGATAAGAATGTAATTCGAAAAATCTCCAGTTATAATGTCCCATTAGAATTAAAAGGCATGGAATTTGCAGTGGGCGAGGGCGTCGCCGGGCAAGTCATTGCCACTCGCAAACCGGTGTTTACCAATGATTATGAGTCCTGGCACGGACGCAGTTCGAAATTTAATACCCCCCCTTATAACGCAGTATTAGGCGTCCCATTGTTTTGGGAAGATCAAGTGATCGGTGAATTGGTCGTCCTAGATCGTACGGAACGCCGGACATTTACATCAGATGATGCAAATTTACTGTCCTTCGTGGCTGACTTGGCGAGCATTGCACTCAAGAATTCTGAACTCTACGACGAGGTTAGAAAATCCAGAGAGGAATTGGAACAGAAGGTCATTCAACGCACTTCGCAGCTTTCTGAAGCACAAGAAGCATTAACCCAGAAAGCCGAAGAATTACGGCGATTACTTGAAATAACTGTTAACGTCCAGGAAGAGGAACGGGCGCGAATTGCCTTGGATCTTCATGATGGAACGAATCAACTCATTACAGGAACGCTTTACGAGATTCAAGCCGCTCAGCAAAGTATTCACGATCACAGGCGGGAATCATCTATAGAGAAATTAGAGACGGCCAAAAGGCTTCTCCGAACGATTGAGGCAGAAAACCGGAAGATCATTACCGGTCTTCGGCCTATTATTTTGGATACCGATGGATTATTAGCTGCATTAAGGTGGTATGCGGAAACTTTCCAAAAAGATTTTGGGATCAACTGCTCTTTACGAGTTATCGGGAAACCCGTTCAATTCTTACAACCGGTTGAAACAGCCATTTATCGAATTGTCCAAGAATCACTCAACAATACTGTGAAACATTCGCAAGCAACAAACGTTTACGTATTGGCAGATTTTGGGACTGAAGGTTTCCATCTTGTCATTGCGGACGATGGTGTTGGTTTTGATCTCGGCTCAGGTATTGATATTAAGAAGACCCAAATGGGTTTATTTGGTATGAAAGAAAGAGCGCAGAGCATCAACGGAAAATTGGTTGTGCAGTCCCAACCGGGTCAAGGGACGCAGATTTCTCTGGAAATTCCCATCTACCCTGCTCCAGGAGTGGAATTGACCTGACTTGAACGCCACAAATGTTTTAATCGTAGATGACCACCCTGTTGTCCGACAAGGGTTGAGGAGCTTATTGTCACAATATTCAGTCATCCAGGTCGTTGGAGAAGCTGGCGATATTTCAACAGCGTTAAATATCATTCAAGAATCTAAACCTGATGTTGTTCTTTTGGATATTCGCCTGGGAGATCAAAGTGGGATTGACCTGGCACAACATTTACGCCGGATCGAATCGCCGACACGTGTCATCATCCTCACCTCAT
>DATDOR010000469.1:0-3213 GCA_035293165.1 Anaerolineales bacterium
GCGATCCGATCCTCTTCAGAGCATTAGGCCAAATCGTGAAGGAAAAAAATCTTTAAAAAACTTAAATGAGCGCTGCTGAAAAACATATTGGCTGCCGATGTTTGTGCTGGGTCGACCAGCTATCCCATAGGAAAATGATCAACCCGACCAACAAAACCGCTGCACCCATTAAAATGATTGTCGTCATGTACGGCGCGGTCCTCGTGCGTGCAAGGAAGCGATCCGATCCTCTTCAGAGCATTAGGCCAATCTGGTCATGCCACATACTTCACGGGCAAAAGACCTTCTAAATTCAAATGCCGCGAAGCGTCAAGAATTTCAATGCCGATGATCTTGTCATCCTCCCCAAGATCCAACACGATGTCTTCGGAGAGCCGCTGATTGGTGACCTGCTGCTTCCGATCGTCCAGGCGTAGATAGAGCAAGTCTGTCTTAGCATTATACAGGATCTGCATCTTTCTCCTCCCACTTTCCGTAAAAGACATAGACCGTCACAGTTATTATTGAACCCCCTTCAATTGTATAGAACACTTCCACCCTTTTGTGCTCATAGAATTTACCATGCCGTTTCCTTTTAAACTCAAAAACCTTGCCCTTTCCCTTTCGCCCATGCTTCCCCGGAACGGAAAACCCTGTATCAATAACCTCCTGAATTTCTTGTTCGTTTGTGCCCCGTTCCTCTGCACGTTCAAGAGTGTGAGGATCAATTTGGATTTTCAATCTCTAACGTCCGTAGGTTTGAATTTGCCATCCTTTGTGGGTCCTCAATTTTGATGCGTACTCTGTTTTTAACTCGGCAACCAGTGCTTGGTCTTTTTGAGATTGCCGATTCAGCGCTGATTTGTTCTCGTAATAATAGGACAGGGCATCATAGACCTGGGCATGGTTGAGATGCGGGTATGACGCGATGATTTCATCCACCGATTGGCCGGCGCGCTCCAGTTCGGCAATCAAACTGACCCGGATTCGCGTCCCTTTGATGACCGGCTCGCCGCCGCAAACACCCGCTTTTTTTTCGATATACGGATGTTGAACCGTGCGCTCTTTTTTTGCGTGGAGTTTCATCAAATGATTCCTGTTCGTCTCAGATGCCGAATGGCTTCTTGCCGTCTCCGCGCTGGGTTGAGGGACTACTTCGAAGGCGCGGGTCCTCTGCGTGAGGGGGCGATCCGATCCTCGTCGGAGCATCAGGCGATTTTCTGTTTGACCTCTTGTAATTCAAACAAACTCTGAATCGGCACATGCCGCCTGGCATCGAAAATCTCCAGGGCGACCAGCTCGTTCTTCTTTGTCACATGAACTGCGATCCCTTCTCCGATTTCAACCGCCCGCTGCGGCTTTTTTTTGGAGAACTGGATGTAGGCCAGGTCGTATTTTTTGTCATAGGAGATTTTCATCTTCAGCCCTCTTAGAAACCCTTTTCGTATGGATAAGTCGAGATGACAATGGTCGCCTTGTTCTCGACAACATAAACCACTTTGAGGGGAAAGCCCTCAAACCGATCTGTAAACCGCTTAATCGCTACGGACCGCGTGACTTCCGCTTCAAACCGATCAGGGTGTTTCAGTGTCTCCTCAACTTCGCTCTCAAGAATCCCATACAACCGCATACTATTTCTTGCATGCCTTGTATAACGAATCATCTATGGATTAAGACATCCGTTTCCTTGAAGGCCTGTCTAAAGCTTACTCTTCTTCCCCGTTGCCGCACTGGGCCGGGGCTAACGTTCGGATGGCACCATGTCCTCTGCGGGAGGCGGCGATCCGATCCTCTTCAGAGCATTAGGCCCATCGTAAAAGAAAAAGATAAAATTGGTGGAGGCGGCGGGAGTTGAACCCGCGTCCGAAGAACTTCAGCACCAGGAGACTACATGCGTAGTGGCTGTTTGAGATTCGCCGCTCTCCGGGTACAGCCACAAACCCGAAGAGCCGCTATTCCAGTTTGTCTCATCCCGCGGGCCTGGACCACCCGCGGAACCAGTCTGCTATCGTGACATCCAGGCTAACCGCACAGACAACAGTTAGATGGACGCGCCGCTATTAAGCAGCGAGGGCCAATTCAGTATTGGCAGTTACTAGTTTCCACAGGTGTTTAACGAGCCCCTGTGGGACCTCGGCATGCCGCCCAGAACCTCTTGATCTCCGTCGAATCCGGTCGCCCCCTCCTTGTTCATCGATTATTTTTTGATACAGTCTAAATGGACTTTCTTTAATTAAAACGTGATCGTTACCGTTGCTTCTGCTTAAACGCTTTTTGGATTTCCCGTTCCGCGATCTTCCGCCGCAGCGTTTCGCGCTTGTCCGGGGTTTTCTTCCCCAGAGCCAGGGCCAACTCGACCTTGGCACGTCCTTTCTTAAAATAAATCTTTAAGGGCACCAGCGTGAAACCGCGTTGCTGCGTCTTGCCGATGAGCTTTTTGATCTCATCCCGGTGCAGCAACAGCTTCCGCACCCTTACCGGGTCCGGATTCGCCCGATTTCCATGGCTGTAAGGACTGATATGGCAGTGATAAAGATAAACCTCATTGCCCTCAATCCTTGCAAAGCTGTCTCGAAGATTCGCGCGGCCCTCCCGTAATGACTTGACCTCCGTACCGACCAGGGCGATTCCGGCCTCGTACTTTTCCTCGATATGGTAATCATGAAAGGCCTTGGAATGGGTCGCCACCACTGAATCATTTGCCATGACACCGCTTTGTGAGATCTGAAGTTAAACATCGCCATGTACTTTATAACACAGACAAAAACATTTTGCAACCTCTTGACCGTTCAACGGTTTTTTACTGATTTCACCGCATAATATCACCTGTGAACTATTATAACCCAGGATATTGACTTTTAGGACTGGATGGCGGCGGCATCCTGAATGAAAACAAACCGATGAACTCCCTTGCGGGGGCGGATGAAGAGAAAGTTCGTATCGGGAAGAAACAGGTCGTTTTTCGCGGTCTTACGGATTTATTGGATTGGCCCGCCTGGGGCGGGCTGGCGCTAACATTTTCGAGTTACGCCCTTATCTCGGACAAAAACGGCGGCGGGCTTGCTCTTCAGGTTGCCGACGATCGCCCGGATAAAGGTGTAACCGGGACCGACCCCCGTGACCATCCCCTGCCCGTCCACCTTGGCCACTTCCGGATCCACGGACTGCCAGGTGACTTTGGCGTCCTGGACGTCCTCGCCATTGGCATCTTTGACCGTTACCGAGAATGATTTC
>DATDOR010000470.1:0-8674 GCA_035293165.1 Anaerolineales bacterium
TGGGAAGGCCTCTGGCGGAAGGTTCGGGTATGGCGAATGAGAGCACATCATCGAGGATTGCAGATGGGGGTGGGGCGACAGTCAGAGGCTCCTGTCTTCGCCGTCGCGAGATTCCGGACACGCCCGCGAGGGCTTTTTTGAAGTCTTCGGCCGTCTGATAACGTTCCTCGGGATGAACCGCCAGCGCTTTCTCAATAACATTGACTATTTTCCGGGATACTTTTGGGTTTAATTTGCGAACCGGGGTGAGGGTGGCCTGGTTCATGGCACGGGCCAGGCCATCTTCCGGCAACGAGCCGGTAATCGCAGAGTAGATGGTTGCGCCAAGAGAGTAAATATCAGAGCGAGCATCCGTGCGAGCCGTGCCATACTGTTCAGGTGGAGAGTAACCGGGAGTCATCGCGCGCGCCCCCGTCATCGTTAGTTGACTGCCTTCGACAACTTTGGCGAGACCAAAGTCGACAAGGAAGACCTGTCCATTCGGTGCAATCCGTACATTACCGGGTTTGATGTCTCGATGAAGGATGGTGGGAATACGGGTGTGAAGATAGGTCAGGGCCTCACAGATGGCTCGTCCTATGGTAGCGATTTCTTCTTCCTCCAAGATACCCAGGCGGTCCATTCGATCTCTCAGGTCCTCCCCCTCGATAAAGTCCATGACGAGATACTGACCTTCCCCCTCCTCAAAATGATCCGTAACACGCGTGAGGTTTGGATGGCGTAAGCTAGCCAGGATGGTGGCTTCCATCCGAAACTGGCGGGAGTACTCGTCGGTAGTGAAGAGGTTTTCTTTGACCGCTACCAAGACTCCCAGGTTTTCGTCGCGGGCTTTGTATACCGCTCCCATCCCTCCTTCGCCAAGAATTTCAAGGATACGGTAACGGTTATGGAGTAGGGAATCCCGATCTAGTGTCATATGGACATGTATTCTAACAAATAACCGGGGAATCGGGACAAGAGGATTCGTCCAATCATAAAAAAACGGCCAGAGTCGAGAAACAAATCTGGCCGGTAATTTCTTAGGATGAGTGAAGCAGCTAGATACGGGTTACTGCACCACAATATTCACAGGTAATTTCTGTCTGTCCCCGAAGAACCGGCGCCGTGAATGAAGCACTACAATTGGAGCAACTGGTTGGCGCGTTTTGGATGCGGTCAAGCTCAGCCTGGTCAATTTCGATGGCGCGGTCACTGGCATAATCCCCTTTACGAGCGCGGCCAACCATCTTGATCCAGTCATCGGCGACAGGTGCGGCGAGTTCAAAGCGAGTTTCATGGAAGGGGGCATTGCTATCAAAGGTGAAAACGAGGACTTCAAATACATCCCCGTCTTCTTCTTCATTTTCCTCTTTCCGAACGCCTGTAATGTTCTGAACAGGAACTTCAACTTTAAGTTCATATTCACCAACTCGATCTTCCCAAAGCAGACGCTGATCGGTCAGATAAAGGACGCCATTTTCAGGTTCAACGCCACCTGCCCACACGGCTTCGGTCGCAGCAACACCGCTCTCGGTAGCCAAAAGCTGGAAGGAGGCCGTTGCCAGGGCATCCAACATCCAACCTACCCAGGCAAAATGGGCCGCCAGGCCTTCAACTTCATCCGTATATTCATCGAATTGGGCGAGAACCGTATTTTCCGCAGCAAGGGCAGTGGCTTCTGCAGAGGCGAGAGCAGATCTGAATTGCAGATAGGTTGGGCGGGCAGCAGTCAAATTGGCGGACATTCCCGCGAGTTTTGACATGGTGGCATTCAGGGAATTGGCTTCGGTTGAAAGTAAATTCGCCTGGGTATTGAGGGTGGTTTCGGCATTCGTCTTTACCCGATCCCATTGAGAGACGAGGACTACTATTTCACCTTCCAGATCGCTTTCGATGGCGTAACCGCGTGCGCGGAGATCAGCAAGATCACGTTCCAGGGAACGAACGTCATTTTCAAGCGCTTCCAGCGCACCCCGAGCGTTTTGGAGCATCAATTCATCTTGCAGTTCGTTGAGTTCCGTTTGGGCGTCGGCAATGTCGGCATGGGTAATGTCCCCCGTCAAATCTTTGAAGGAAAGGGCGGAACCCGTTGAGCGCTCATCTTCGATGCGGCCTGTGCGGACACGTTCAATCAATGCCGCCCAGTCTTTCGAGTCCTGTCCATCCAGATGAAAGGCCACTTCACCTGCTTTTGGAAATTGCACTTCCAGAAAATCTTGATGTCCAAAAAGACCTTTATTGACCGCTTTGACACTGCGCAAATCAGCAACAGTCTCATCCATCAACACTTCTTGCACTAATTCTGCGGAAGTAGTGATAAAGAGCACCTTTTTCGTCGCCACTTTCTCTTTGCGCTCAAAGACAAGGCGTTTCGTGGTGAGGTATAAAATCCCTTCCGGATCATTGTCGCCGACCTGATCCCAGCGAGCCTTAACGGCCATAACAAAATTTTCTCCCGTCGCTGCTTGAAAACGGGCTTCGGAGAGTTGGTTAAGCGCCCAGTGAATGGTTGTCAGCTTTCCACTGAGCTGGTATACCTTGCTCTGTATATCACTATATTGGCTGCGAATGTTTGAGCGCACACTCCCAACATCTCGCAACAGGCTATTGACAGCGGTTTCGGTTGTGCGAAGTGGTGCCGTTGCCAATGAGGGATTATTCAGGCGGGAATTCAGCTGGCGTACTTGACCATCTAATGGAAGCAACCGGGTATTAAACGCGGCCTCTTGATGATCGGCTTCTGCGACAGCTTTCTGATAAACCTGTTCCCACTGTTCCATTGCCGCCAAAGCCAAATCATCCAATTCTTTTTGGTAGACATATCCTTTATCACGGGCGCTTTCGAGTAAATCTACTGCATGAGTCAGGTCTTTGTCTAAACCGTTGAGTTCTTCGATGAGGTCATCAAAAGAACTTTGACTTTGCAAATTTGTCAGAGAACCTTGCAGCGAAGAGACGGAGGTTGAAATTTGCGGATGGGCCGAAGCGACGTTCAAAGTAAATGTCGCGGCGGTAACCGCAGCCGTGGCGCCCCCTATTGCCGATCTCGCTACCACACCCGCCCGTGCGATTGGTGGTCGGGCGGCACCACGCGTGACTGGTTGTTGGGAGCGAGCGGGCGTCGCGGGCCTGGCCGGGGCAGTTCGTGCAACTTGCGCTGGACGGACAGATGGAAGAGGCCGGGCAACAGGGCGATTGATCATTCCTCGTTGAACACGCGCAGGAGCCGGCCGGGATGGCATGACGGTACGGGGGGGGGTCGCCGGACGAACCGCCGGGCGCACTCGATTGGCTGTATCACGCTGATTGATGCGGGCTTCGCGACGAGCGACCGCGCGGTTCATCATCGTCGAATTGGTTGCAGCCCGTTGTAGAGGAGTACGGGTAACGGGGTTAGGAGCGGGGCGTGCGGCAGGACGTGCAGGTGGGGTAGGGCGGCGTATGTTCGACTTAAGATTAGACATAGCACTTTCCTTTTTAGATGTCGAGATTTCTCACTTCGTGCGCGTGGGTGGTGATGAACCGGCGACGCGGGGCGACTTCTGACCCCATGAGCATATCAAAAGTACGGTCCGCCTCGGCCGCGTCTTCGATGGCAACTTGCAGAAGTGTGCGTGTGGAGGGGTCCATCGTCGTATCCCACAGTTGATCAGGGTTCATTTCGCCCAAACCTTTATAGCGCTGCAAAGAAATATTTGAGCCATTGCCGAGTGATTTTAGGAATTCATCTTTTTGCCCTTCTGTGTAAGCATATTGTACTTTTTTCTTATGCTCAATTCTGTACAACGGTGGTTGGGCAATAAACAAGTGGCCCTCTTCGATGAGGGGTTGCA
This sequence comes from Anaerolineales bacterium, assembly GCA_035293165.1. Lineage (GTDB taxonomy): Bacteria > Chloroflexota > Anaerolineae > Anaerolineales > JABWBV01 > JABWBV01. The sequence goes on from DATDOR010000470.1 coordinate 3,813, forward strand.
TATACCGGAAGAAAAAGGTGAGAAGCAAGGTACGGATATGGCTGCCGTCTACATCCGCATCGGTCATGATGATACATTTCCCATATCGCAAACCTGTGAGAGCAAAACTATCGCTGATACCTGTCCCCAGTGCCGAGATCAGGGCTTTTACTTCTTTGTTTGAGAGGATTTTATCCAGGCCGGCGCGTTCCGTGTTGAGAATTTTACCCCGCAGCGGGAGGATAGCCTGGAAGTGGCGGTCGCGGCCTTGTTTAGCGCTGCCACCTGCACTATCCCCCTCAACGATGTAGAGTTCAGATTTTTCCGGGTTACGTTCAGAGCAATCGGCAAGTTTCCCTGGCAGGGTCAGACTCTCGAGGGCAGACTTTCGAATGACCAGATCGCGAGCTTTACGGGCCGCATCTCGTGCGCGTGCTGAGGTCTGACATTTTTGAATGATTGTTTTTGCAGCAGAGGGGTTTTCTTCTAAAAATGTGCTGACGGCTTCATTCACAGCTTGCTGCACATAAGTTTGCACCTCCGGGTTCATCAGTTTGACTTTCGTTTGGCTTTCAAACTGTGGTTCAGGAAGTTTTACACTGACAATCGCCGTGAGACCTTCTTTGGTATCCTCGCCGGTGAAGTTCGGTTCGTTATCTTTGAGGAGTTTGTTCTTTCGGGCATAATCGTTGATGGTGCGGGTAATCGCTGAGCGCAAACCGGTCAGATGCGTGCCGCCATCAATGGTGTTGATGGTATTGGCAAAAGCATAGATCGAGTCAGCATAGGCATCGGTAAATTGAATAGCAGCTTCGACGCCAACACGCTCAATTTCTTTTTCAACATAAATGATTTTGTGAAGCCCTTTGCGATTTTTGTTGAGGTAACGAACAAAGGAAGTGACACCCCCTTCAAAGTAAAATGTCATTTCGCGATCAGTACGTTCATCAACCAGCCGAAGGGTAACACCTTTCGTTACAAACGCCATTTCGCGGAATCGCTGGATAAGCGTCTCGAAACGGTAATCCAGGTCTGGTTCTTTGAAAATAATTGGATCGAACTTGAAAGTTTGCTTCGTGCCTGTTTGATCTTTGGTGGCTTTGCCAATTTCTGTTACTGGTTTGACGGGAAAACCACGTTCATAGCGTTGGTGATAGATTTTTCCATCCCGGTACACTTCGGTTTCAAGCCACTCTGAAAGGGCATTGACCGCCGAAACGCCGACGCCGTGCAACCCACCAGAGACCTTGTACCCGCCCCCGCCAAATTTACCCCCCGCGTGGAGCATGGTCATAACCACTTCCAGGGCCGGTTTTCCCGTCTGAGGGTGAATATCAACCGGGATGCCGCGTCCATCATCCAAAACGGTGACACTGCTGTTTTTGTGAATCGTCACCTCAATTCGGCTACACACCCCTGCCAGGGCCTCATCAATGGAGTTATCCACGACTTCATAAACCAGGTGATGCAGGGCTTTAACATCTGTACCGCCAACATACATTCCCGGCCGGCGGCGAACGGCTTCTAATCCTTCTAATACTTGAATATCTTGGGCGCTATAGGTGCTTGTGCTCGGTGAAATCACTGATTGGCCTCCAAAACTTAATTTATAACTGCTCAGGCAAAGTAGAGGTATCCCCGAAAAAAGGTGTGTGGGGGGGATACCCCCCACACACCTTTTTTCGGGACATTTTCACTCCAATATGAATGTTTGAACGACTAATTTTACCATATCCTGCTCTTATCCCTGATGGTTATTGGATGGTTCTTTAGGAATCGGCGGGGAGGCAACCACGGCAAATCCCAAAGAGCCTATTGGATGACAAATTATGCGCCTAAAAATTATGAAGCTATTTTCATAATTGATAATTGCTTGACCAACATCCGTTATTTCAGTAGAATCTAACCGATAGTACCAGAGGCACATCATGTAATCGCCATTGCAGGCTTAAGCAACCTGGTACATCCCACTAATAAAATTTGGGTCTACTGTAATTAACGGGGTAGGAACCCGCTAAAAACGGAAGAGCCTAAAATTTAAAGGAGGCAGCCCTGAAATCGAGTAACCAAAAAAACACTTTTCTCAGTTTACTTCACTATTCCCTAAATCCCTATTTCAAATTCCTGTAAGGAGGAAGAAAGTTATGAACAAGCGAACTTTCGCGATTTTGTCTGTCCTGATTTTAGCCGCACTTGTACTCGGTGCGTGCCAGCCTGCCGCCGCTCCCTTTGAATGTACGGATGCCATTGGGTGTGTTGATATTGCCCCAGGTGAGGCTGTACACATTGCCTACATGTTGACCGTCACCGGTGCGACTGCTCCCCTCGGTGAAGACTCCAGGGGTGCTATCGAGATCGCCATTGATGATCGTGGTGGCGAACTGCTCGGTCACCCTCTTTCCCTGACCGGTGAAGACTCCGGTTGTTCCGCAGAGGGCGGCCAGACTGCCGCAGCCAAAGTGACCTCCGATCCCACCGTTCTCGGTATCATTGGGACAAACTGTTCCAGCTCAGCGTTTGCCGGATTGCCTGCCGTTAGCTCTGCCGGGATGCTGATGATTTCATCATCTAATACCAACCCGGGCTTGACCGACCCGAATGAAGGCTGGCAAGCAGGTTACTACCGCACCGCTCATAATGACAGATTCCAGGGTCGAATTGCCGCTGAATTTGCCTACAATGAATTGGGCGCCCGCACCTCGGCCACTATCCACGACGGCAGCCCCTACGCAGATGCGCTCCAGCAAGTCTTCGCCGATACCTTCAAGGAATTGGGCGGCGCCGTGACCTTCCAGGGCGCGGTCAACGTGGGTGACACCGACATGCGTACTATCCTGACCACCGTCGCGGCGGACGCTCCTGATGTCCTCTACTTCCCAATCTTCGAACCGGAAGGCCCCTTCATCGTGGCCCAATCGTCCGAGATCGCTGGTTTAGAGAACACCACCCTGATGGGCGCTGACGGTTTGTTTGCCGACACTTTTCCAGAGAACGCTGGCGCAAACGCAGTTGGCATGTACCTCTCTGGCCCCTATGTGGCTGGCGCCAATTACGATGCATTCCTGGGTAAATGGCAAACCAAGTTCGGTGGCGTACCACCGAGTGGGTTCCACGCTTTTGCCTATGATGCCTCGAATATTCTTCTCGATGCCATTGCCGCAGTGGCCGTACAGGATGCCGACGGTACGCTGCATGTTGGCCGCCAGGCGTTGCGCGATTCCATTACCAACCTTTCAGACTTTGCTGGATTGACCGGCACGCTCTCTTGCGGTGATAAAGAAGGTAACAAAGGTGACTGCGCTACCGGTGAAGCGTTGGGAGTCTTCCAAATTTCCGACGCAGAAGTCAGCGGTGGGAATTGGCCGCCCGCTGTCACCTGGACACCCTAACAATTTACATGTCAAAACCCTATAGCGTGTTCATTCAATAACACGCTCATCATACGGATGAGCCAGGGCCAGGCAACTTCCCTGGCTCATCCGTGTTATTTACGTTACTGCTCAGGCGAAGAAAGAAAGGTCTCCGAAAAAAAGGTGTGCGTGGGGGTGTACACCCCCACGCACACCTTTTTTTCGGACTAATTTCCTTCCGGGTTGAGTAGTTACATATTTACTTAAATTTTGGCTGCAAGGAATCTCTATGCTCAAAGAAAGATTTGAACGCTTATCTTGGGTGGACGTGTTTTTACGTCTCTTTCAAATTGTCATTCTCGTCCTAATTGTCGTCGGAATTTACAACACCTGGCAAACTGACAGATATACTCCCAACCAATGGGCCACGCTGGTTTTCGCCGGGCTTGCCCAAGGCAGCATTTACGCCTTGATTGCACTCGGGTATACACTTGTCTATGGCATTTTGCTCATGATTAACTTTGCCCACGGGGAAGTGTATATGGCTGGGGCGTTTTCAACAGTTTTTTTAGCTCACTACCTCGCTGCCAATGGCATGTTAGCTAATCACCCTGTGATTTCCATTCTCTTGTTGACGGTCCTTGCCGCGTCCGTCTCAATGGGTGTTGCCGTGCTTTTGGAGCGCCTTGCCTACCGCCCTCTACGCGGCGCACCCCGGTTGGTTCCGCTCATCACCGCGATTGGCGCGTCGTTTGCCTTGCAGTACACTTTTCGCGGCTTTTATGGATCTGAGTTTCGCGCCTATCCAGAAGTGCCTGCCCTCACCAGAAAAATTCCTATTTTTGGATTTGAGGTTCCTATCGTACAAATTTTTGTCATTATTTCCGCTCTCTTTCTGATGTTTGGCTTGTATCTGTTCGTCGAACGCACGAAAATGGGGAAAGCGATGCGGGCCGTCTCCGAAGATAAAGATGTTGCCCGGTTGATGGGGATAGACATAGACAAGATCATCGTCACCACTTTTGCAATTGGCGGTGGGTTGGCCGGGGCAGCAGGCATTTTGAATGGGTTATTCCGCCCGCAAGGCGTGTACTTTTTCATGGGGTTCTTCCCTGGTTTGAAAGCCTTTACCGCAGCTGTTTTGGGCGGTATTGGAAACGTCCCCGGCGCGATGTTTGGGGGGTTATTCCTGGGTGTGTTTGAATCGCTTGGCCCCAATTTGATCCTGGAAGGACTGGGGATTCCTGCCGCCAACCAACTCAAGGATGCGTTTGCCTTTACCATGTTGGTGTTGATCTTGATCTTCCGCCCGCAAGGGATTTTCGGCGAGCGTCTGGGCGAAAAGAAAGCGTAGGAGGACATCATGCACGAAGAAAACCCTTTCACCTGGAAGACGGTCATTCAATACGGTCTTATAGGGGGCCTCATAACCTTGTATCTCAGTGCAGTGGGAATGGTGGAGACTTTCTCCGCCCGCAACCTGATCGGCACATTTTTTTCAATGGGAGATGTAATGGTCTTTGCGGGCGCCTT
>DATDOR010000471.1:0-5674 GCA_035293165.1 Anaerolineales bacterium
ACCGGCCACATTGACGCCATACGCCCCGAAGTCATCCTCGGCGGCTCGATGAGCGGCCCGGTCATCTACCCCCTCTACATTGACCCGAAATACACAGTAGATTTGGACACGCTCCTAGACTGGGATCGGGCGGAGTGGCGGTTGCGCGACCCGGAGTTGAAGGTTGTGAGGCCGGTAGACAGGACAGGTACACAAAGTACCCAGGGTATACAAAGTAGACAAAGGAAGAGGGGGCTGCTGGAGAAAATTGCGCTGGTGGTGTTTGATTTCGATGGGGTGATGACGGATAACACCGCGTGGGTAGACCAAACCGGGATCGAGTCCGTGCGCGTGTCCCGCAGTGATGGGATGGGGGTCGAGATGTTGCAAAAAGCCGGGGTGCCGATGATGATCTTCTCCAGCGAACCCAACCCCGTCGTCGCCGCCCGCGCCCGGAAATTGAACCTCCCCGTCGTCCACGGCATCGGCATCGGCGATAAAGGCACGCGGCTGGTGAAGCTGCTCGAGGAAAAAGGGGTTGACCCTGCACAGGTGGTCTATGTGGGCAACGACCTCAACGACCTGCCTTGTTTCCCGCTTGTGGGCTGTGCCGTTGCCGTTGCCGACTCCCACCCCGCCGCGCTGGAACAGGCCGACCTTATACTTTCTCACAATGGGGGGCATGGGGCTGTGCGGGAGCTGTGCGAAATGATTTTGGAGAACAAATCAACCACCGATAACACGGATTTCACGGATAGAGCATAATAATCTGTGAAACCTATGCAATCCGTGTAAGTTATGCTGAACGTAATCATCGCCTCCAGTAATCCTGTAAAAATTGATGCCACTCGCAGGGGGTTTGAAACCATGTTCGCAGGGGATGAGTACCACTTCCAGGGCGTAGATGTCCCTTCGGGCGTAAGCCAGCAACCGATGACGGACGGAGAAACCCTGACGGGGGCGCGTAATCGCGCGGAGAATGCTCGCACCGCGCGGCCGGAGGCCGATTTTTGGGTCGGGATCGAGGGCGGGGTGGAAGACTCCGACCGGAAGATGTACGCGTTCGCCTGGGTGGTCATCCTGGGCAAGGATTTGTCCGGGGAAGCGCGCACGGGGACGTTCCAGCTTCCGCTGGAGATCACCCGCCTTGTCCGGCAGGGGGTTGAACTCGGCCACGCAGACGACATCGTCTTCCAGCGCAGCAACTCCAAACAAAAAGACGGGGCCATCGGCATCCTGACCGATGGGTTGATAGATCGCACGGCGTATTATGAACATGCAGTGATGCTGGCGTTGGTTCCATTCAAGAAACGTAAACTTTATTTAGAAGTCAAATAGTACACAGAACACGCAGAGGCCACAGATGGACACAGATTTTTAGGCTCTTTGGGATTTGCCGTGGTTAATGCCAGATTTTGGGGTGTGAGTGGGGTGTACACCCCACTCACACCCCAAAATCTGGGGACCTCCCCGCCGATTCCCAAAGAACCGATTTTTATTTACTCTGTGCAAATTTGTGCTTTCTGTGTTATCTGTGTACTATCATCAGGAGATTTGTATGACCTATCCAAAAACCACAAGAAATACCCTCAAACGAATCGCCGATCGCGGTTATTATGACAAAGAATCGATTTATGCCGTCCTCGATGCCGGACTGGTAGCCCACGTCGGGATTGCGCCGGAAGGGAAGCCGGTGGTGATTCCGGTATTGTACGCCCGGATGAGGGAGGAGGTCGTCTTTCACGGGGCGAAGGTGAGCCGGTTGTTGAAATACGTGCAGGAGGGGGGTGAAGTGTGCGTGACCGTGGCCCTGCTTGATGGGCTGGTGCTGGCGCGGTCGTTATTCGAGCATTCGATGAATTACCGGTCGGTGGTGGTATTTGGGAAGGGGCGGCTGATCGAGGATTGGAAGGAGAAGATAGCCGCGCTGCGATTCATTTCCGAGCATATGCTGCCCGGCCGGTGGGATGATGCCCGCCAACCCACGGAAAAAGAGTTGAACGCGACGACAATCGTTGCCGTGACAATTAAGGAGGCAACGGCTAAAATCCGCACCGGCGGGCCGGAAGATAACGAAGAAGATTACGCGCTCCCTGTATGGGCGGGCGAACTTCCATTTCAGACAATTGCCGGGGAACCGGTGCCTGACCCCCGCCTGGGCCAGGAGATTCCTGTGCCAGATTACATTCGAACGCGGATAACACGGATGAACGCGGATTGACGCGGATCATTTAAAAATCTGCGAATATCTGTCTAATCCGTAAAATCTGCGTTCTATTCATCTAACTTCAAAGAGGTCTATTCATGCCAAGAGAAATTCAAATCGGGAGCCGTCTCGTCGGGGACGGCCATCCTACGTACATTGTCGGTGAGATCGGGATCAACCATAACGGGGATGTTGAGATCGCCAAAAAGCTGATTGACGCCGCCCGCCACGCGGGGGTGGACACCGTCAAATTCCAGAAGCGCACGCCGGAGGTGTGTACCCCACGCGACCAATGGGACAAAATGCGCGAAACCCCGTGGGGCTACATCCGCTACATTGATTACCGCCATAAGGTCGAGTTTAGTATGGACGAGTACCAGGAAATTGACCTGTACGCGAAACAGGCCGGGCTGGACTGGTTCGTTTCGGTGTGGGATGAGCCGTCCGTGGATTTTATAGAGAAGCACTTCGAGACGGTGGCGTACAAAATCCCCTCCGCGTCGCTGACCGACCACAATCTACTACGGCACACTCGCGCAACAGGCCGCCCGATGATCATCTCGACCGGGATGTCCACAATGGAGGAGATTTACGCGGCGGTGGGGGTAATTGGGACGGAGAAGTTGATGATCTGCCACACGACGAGCGCGTACCCCTGCCCGGTAGAGGAACTGAACCTGCGGATGATCGAGACTCTGCGGGGGACGTTCCCAAATGTACCTATCGGGTATTCCGGGCATGAGGTGGGGCTGGTTCCTTCTGTCATCGCCGTTTCGCTGGGAGCGTGTTTCGTAGAGCGGCACGTCACTCTCGACCGGGCGATGTGGGGTAGCGATCAGGCCGCGTCCGTCGAACCGGGTGGGCTGGAGCGGCTGGTGAAATACATCCGGCTGGTAAAGCCCGCGCTGGGCGATGGGATGAAGAAGGTATACGAGAGTGAGCAGTCGTCGCGGGACAAATTACGACGCGTGAAGTAACATGCCCTCTATTCACACCCTCACTCTCAACAATCACACCCTCACCTACACCGCCGCCGGTTCTCCGGACGCCCCGCCCTTGCTGATGGTGCATGGATGGACATCCTATCGGGGCGTTTGGCGGCAGACGATGGAAGCCTTTCAAGACCGCTATTATTGTGTCGCGCTTGATCTGCTTGGCTGCGGTCACAGCGACAAACCTGCCGATGCCGATTACAGCATTTCCGCGCAAGGGCAACGGGTTCTGCAATTTGCTGATGCGCTTGGGATAGATCATTTCACATTGATGGGTCATTCGATGGGTGGGCAGATCGCTCTGTGTATGGCTTCAATGCTCGCGCCTGAACGGGTGACGAATCTGGTGAGTGTAGCAGGCGTCGTTGCAGCGCGGTTGACCCCGTTTGTTGAAGAGAACGTGTATCGGGGGATTGCATTAGGCAGCCGATTTCCATGGATTTATAAGATCGGAGAAAAGTTGGTTGATTTCCGTTGGTACTCGCGTTTCAGCTTTCGTTCGTGGTTTTATAATATGGATGCCATTCCATTCGATGATTGGGAAGTAGACCGGCGTATGGCCGTGCAACCCGCCGCTTATATTTCCACTTATAAAGCGGGCGAAGCCATCCACGGCCTGAACCTGACCCCGCACCTTGCTAAGATCACCGTCCCAATCCTGGCCGTTGCCGGACGGCAGGATGCGGTCGTCCCGGTGTCTGACTCTGAACTAATCCAGCAACATGTCCCCAACAGCCGTCTGGTTTGGATTGACGAATGTGGGCATTTCCCCATGTATGAGCAGACGGGGCAATATTTGGAAGCGTTGCGGGGATTTTTATAAATCCGCATGAAAACCTCCATCCACCGCGCCCGTGAATACCTCCTTCGCCGCGCCAATGACCGGCGCGTGCTGGAACTCGCGAAACAAGTCCGGGCGCGATCTGTCCCCGACCCCCGCCAGAAACCCGTCGTCTTCTTCAACGCCTCCACCCGCCTGGGTGGGATCAGCCAGAACGCGGCGTTCGCCACCCTCACGGCGATGGCCTTGCAACTGGCGGGCGTTCCCGTCCGTTTTTTTGCTTGCAAAGCCGGAATGGAACGCTGCACCCTCGGCGTCGTCATCAACGGCGCAGAAAATCTCCCCCCCTGCCAAACCTGCATCGCTCAGTCCGAAGTGCTGTTTGCAAATGCGCCCACAAAGCATTTCACGTTTCACGCGTCACGAGAACTAGACAACCAACTAACCAACCAACCCATCTCCACTCTCCAAAACTTCACCTTCAATGGCATCCCCCTCGGCCCCCTCACCCTCCCCTCCCTCCGCTGGACGCTCCGCATCCACACCCTCCCCGACGACGAACCCACCCTCGCCCTCTACCGCGCCTTCATCCGCTCCGCCTACAACGTCGCCCGGCAGTTCGCCGCTTTCCTCGACGAAACCAATCCCCAATGCGTCGTCGTCTTCAACGGCGTCTCCTACCCCGAAGCCACCGCTCGCTGGGTGGCCCACCAACGCGGCCTGCGCGTCATCACCCACGAAGTCGCCCACCAACCCCTCACCGCCTTCTTCAGCGACGGCCACGTCACCGCCTACCCCGTCCACATCCCCGATGACTTTGAGCTTTCCCCCGCCCAAAACGCCCGCCTCGACGCCTATCTGCAAGACCGCTTTCAGGGCAACTTCACCATGGCCGGCCTGCAATTCTGGCCCGAAATGAAAGGCCTCGACGCCCCCCTCCTCGAAAAAATCGCCGCCCACCGCCAATCGGATGTAGCCATCCGCCTCGTCCCCATCTTCACCAACGTCATCTTCGACACCAGCCAGATCCACGCCAACGCCATCTTCGAGCACATGTTCGCCTGGCTGGATCAAATCTACGACATTGTCCGCGCCCACCCGGACACCCTCTTTGTCATCCGCGCCCACCCCGACGAACTCCGCCCCAACTCTCGCAAACAAGCCCTCGAAACGGTGGACGAATGGGTGACCCGGCGGAAGGTGACAGCGCTCCCGAACGTCGTCTATATCCCCCCGCGTGAATACCTCAGCTCCTACGCCCTCATCCAACGCGCCAAATTCGTCATGGCATACAACTCCACCATCGGCCTCGAAGCAACGCTGATGGGCAAACCCGTCCTCAACGGCGGCAAAGCCCGCTACACCCAATACCCCTGTGTCTACCTCCCCGCCACCCCCGCCGAACACCGCCAACTGGCCGAAGACTTCCTCACTGCCGAACGGGTAGACCTCCCTCCCGAATTTATGCGGAACGCCCGACGATTTCAGTACTACCAACTCTGGCGCACCCCCCTCCCCTTCGACGCCTTCCTCGCTCCTCACCCCACGCGGGGTTACGTGACCCTGAAAGACTTCCCCGTTGAAGCGCTAACCCAATCCGAGACCTTGCGTGTGATTGTAGAGGGGATTTTGGAAGGGAAGGAATTTTTGATGCCGGACGAAGGGTAAACAGGTACACAGGAAAACAGGTATACAGGCGGGCAAGCCTCATTTACC
>DATDOR010000472.1:0-7053 GCA_035293165.1 Anaerolineales bacterium
GGTTGCGCTAGGTGTTTGGGCCAGACAGGATGGGACTGGAATAGCCTTTGACTCTTCTACAGGTTTTACCCTTTCTAATGGGGCCGTCCGCTCACCAGATGCCTCGTGGATACGCCGTGCCCGGCTTGAACAGCTTACAACCAGACAAAAGGCAAAATTCTGGGCTGTTTGCCCTGACTTTGTTATCGAACTCCGCTCTTCTTCAGACAGCTTGCAAAAACTCCAAAACAAAATGAAAGAATATCTCAAAAACGGCGCACAACTTGGCTGGCTGATTGACCCCGAAGAACGCCAGGTTTTTGTCTATCGCCTCGGACACCCCGCCGAACATCTCAAAAACCCTACCACCATCTCTGGCGATCCTATCCTCCCCGGTTTTATCCTGGATTTAAAGGAAATTTGGGAGCCGGATTTTTAGCCAAGATGATATAAACAGGGTAGACAAACTTTATCTACCCTGTTTACCTTATTTACTATGTCTTTCCTCGACTTCCCCCCCCTCTCCCGAATCCGCCGCAATCACGGCCTCGAACACGCAACCATTCACATGCTCTCCCGAAAAAGCCCGCGTACGCCGATGGCCGGACATTCCGACATGGGCGGGTTCTGGCTGCTCGGTGAACTCGATTCCGAGTTGGTCAAACAATGCGCTGTAGAGGCGCTGCAACGCATGAAAAACGGCGAACACAAACTGGCCATCCATCCCAACTGTGGAACAAACTTCGTTACTGCGGGGATGGCCGGAGGCCTGGCGGGTGCGGTGGCAATGTTCGGGGCGCGGCGCTGGAACGATAAAGTTGCTCGTCTTCCCCTCGCGGTCAGCATGGCGACCCTGGCATTGATCTTCACCCAACCGTTTGGGTTTCTCCTACAAGAATACGTCACCACGTCCGGCAGGCCTGGTGCGTTGGAGATCGTTGAAGTGATTCCCACCCGGCGGGGGCGTTTCACTGCGCACCGGGTAGAGACAAGAAATTAAAGCAAGCATGATATTGGCTCACAGTTAACCCCGATTATTCTCAATGACCACCCCCACCATCTACCTCCTCCACGGCGACGACGAATTCGCCATGGCTGGGTTCGTCCAGGGGATGCAAGCAAAAATGGGCGACTCCACTACAGCAAACATGAACACCACCCGCCTGGAGGGGCGCAGCTTTTCATTGGCGGAACTGGAAAGCGTAGCAAGCGCAACACCGTTCCTGGCCCCCCGCCGGTTAGCCATCGTCGTGCGACCCATCAGTCTGCTCCGCAGCCAGGCCGACCGGCAAAAATTCACCGACCTGCTCGGCCGGCTACCACCCACCACCGCGCTGGTTCTGCTCGAAGAACCGCTGAAAGACAGCCACTGGCTGCTCAAATGGGCGCTTAAAGCGGGAGATCGGGTGTGGGTTAAAGCACAAAATTTACCCAAAGGCCCGGAACTGGCGAAGTGGATCCGCGCGCAGGCTCGCGAACGGGGAGGGGATTTCACGCCCGAGGCCGCAGCTCATCTCGCCAGTCTGGTAGCCGACGACAACCGGATGGCTTCGTCAGAGATTGATAAACTGCTCGCGTATGTCAATTGCAAACGTCCGGTGGAATTTGACGATGTCGAAATGCTCACGCCGAGTGTGCAAACAGGGGATGTGTTTCAGATGGTGGATGCGATTGGCAGCCGTCAGGGGAAACTGGCGCTCAAAATCTTGCACCAACAGTTGGGGGAACGTGACCCGCTTTCGCTACTGGGGATGATTACCCGCCAATTCCGGTTGCTGATGTTGACAAAAGAAATGATGGAATGGAATGCGTCCTCAAACGAAATCGCGCACGCTTTGAACGTGCGCGACTTTGTCGTGAGGAAGTTAGTTACTCAATGCCGTAACTTCGACTTGCCTTTGATAGAGGCGATTTACCGGAAGTTGGCTGAGGTGGATGAAAATATCAAGACGGGGAAAATCGAAGCGGAAACAGCGTTAGATACGTTAGTGGCAGGGTTGACAAGCTAACGTCCGATCTTCAGTTCACTCCATTTATCCCAATCCAAAAGTGATTCGGTAGGACACTCGTCGTTGAGCGGACTTCGACCTGCCCGGCCATGACTTTCTTGTTGCCATCTTCTTTTTTGACAGGCAACATGTTCGGATGAACGTAACACAGGTTAGGGACATTCCCGTATTTCTGGCGGTAATAGTCTGCAGCCCGCATGACTTTTGTGGTGAGGTCGCGTTCTTTGTCGTTATCGAACCATAACATTCCTATGTCCATGGGAAACCTCCAGTTAGATGTTGAGAATTGAAAAACTAATCACTTCTTCATCAAGCTTTAAACAAGCCTCCCCTGCTTCGAGGGAGGATAGCTTTTCGAGGGGTATATCTGTCAGCCGGGTCGTCTGGTGAGAATTCCGTACCCTGCCTGCTACCCGTAACCCAAATGATTTGAGGGTCTTTCCATCCAGATTTTGAGTATTTTGTGTATTCAAACTTGCAAATACCCATACGTTTGCAGCCGGACCTCGCCGAAGCAGCCAGCGCAAATAAGCCAGGCTTTCTGGAGCCAGTTGCTCCACGAGCCTATCAACTTGATCGATCATCAAAATCCTTACCGGCCCTTTGTGAGCGGGCATAAGTCCACTCAAAAGTTTTCCTGCCAAACTATTATCCTTCCGTTGACGTTGTTCGATCAACTCAAATAGACAAGCCAATAGATCAAACATCTCACCTTGATCAGGCAGGTGAATCTTCTGAACATGCGGCAAAAGTTTCTGTGTTGCAAAGGTTTCCGGTTGTGGGGAGATTACATCTACTTGTACTTGCTTCGGATCGCTTAATAGACTAATGGAGGCCAATACTGCCTGCAAATGATTCCGCAAACCCCCCACATCATCTCCAAAGAACAACAACGCACCCGGGGAAGGATCAGAAAATTCCAACACGAGGGGAAGGCCATCGTCGCAAACACCTAGAATGAGCGAGTTCTCAGGGAGTTGAAGCCGTTCGATGAGAGAATGAAGATTGGTATCCTGCGGAGACGGGGTTATGTGATCCCAACCCTCTTCGGTTGTTGCTTCATCTGCCTCAGATGGCGCAGAATCCTCATCTACCAACGGCCGGAAGGAACCACCATTCAATGGTTTTTGCCCATGAGATGGATTACCAGTATTTTCTTCCTCGACTGGGAAAACCGGTCTGGGTGGAGTAGGTGATTTAACCGGTGTGGCAGGTAAAACAGGAGGGGGCGCGAGATTATCGAAAGATACTGGTTTCTGACGGGGGTGGTCGCGGCGTTCGATCCCAGAAGGACTCTCTCGCGAAGTTTCATCCTTTTCACGACGAGGCGACACGGCCGGATTCGGATTTGGTGGGATAGAATTTCCAGGTTGCCGTTGAATAGGGGGTATGGATTTCGCACTCGGAGGAGAACGCTGTTCTTTTTGAGGCGTCTTATCCGGGCGGATCGGGTGAGACACACCATTTTTTGGATGGGTAGACCCTTTCCGTTTAGCGTCTGGATCGACGGGCCAGGTTCCCGTTTGCTCTTCACGCCGCTCATCCCGCCGGGGTGGGCGAGGAAGTGTAGTGGAGAGCGGCTTACGCATAGAATAGCGTGGTTGTTCCGGTAAACGGCGGGAGGATGGCGCGGGTATTTTCACCCGATATTTTTGTGGAGGGGGATCCGGTTTGGAAGGTTGAACACGAGGAATTTCTTCACTTTCTGTCCCATTTTCATCCAAATGGTCTTCAAGGGTTGCCTCTGGTTCATCTTCCTCATTCTGATCATCACGCGCGGGAATCTCCCAAGACTCGTCCTGGACTGCTTCGTCAAGTGGGAAAACTTCATCTACGTAGACCGGTTCTTGAGGAGGGTTATTTTCTTCTTTGGGTAGATTTTGTTTCAGACGCATGATGGTTTATCCTGGTTAATTCAATAAATAGAATATCTGTTCTATAAATTATAATCGCGTTTTTACCCCAGTGCAAGCAATTTCATGGAAATCTCATATTGAGTTCGTGAGATTTCCTGTACAATTTTGAAGGATTTTTACCCGAACGGCTACTAATAAACGAGATATGTCACTTTCACCCCATCCCATCCTCGACGCAGCATTGTCCATCGAGCATCCTACACTCGAACGGACCAGCGACGCACTGGCGATTGAGACGCTGGTACATCTCTTTTACGCGGATGTTTACCGGCTGTCCATTTCAATCTTGAACGACAATCAGGAAGCTGAGGACGTGGCACAGGAAACCTTCATTGCTGCTGCGACGGGACTGGATCGTTTCCGGGGTGACTCGAAGATTAAAACCTGGCTCTTTGGCATTGCCATCAACGTGTGCCGTTCCCGGATGCGTAAACTGCGCTCCCGGCAGATGTTACAAAGTGCGCTTGAATCACTCCATTTTCTGCGGCCTCGTCAACAAACCCCCGAAGAAGTGGCTGAACGCACTGAAACCCGGAATCAGCTTCAAAAAGCGATCCAGGTACTGGATGAGAAGCACCGTCTTCCAGTTATTTTGCACTACATCCATGATTTGACGGTTCCAGAAATCGCTGCAACGCTGGACGTTGAGCCAGGAACTGTGTATTCTCGATTGCACTACGCACGAAAAAAATTACACGCCTTGTTCATGCAGGCCAACGCTTCTCCCCACCTTTGATTCCAGGGTCGGGGGAAAACAAAAATGGACACAATCAACCACGAACAAGCAAGAAAATTGATTGAACGGCCGCCCTCTGCGCTTCGCCGAGAGGAGCTTTCTGCCATGTTCCAGCATTTGGAATGCTGTGCCGAATGTCGCGCTTACCGGTTCCAATTCTCTCAGCGCGAAAGTCTGATTAAGCAGTTTGCTCAGAATAGCTATCCTCGCCCGCATTTCACCTCAGAAGAACTTCGTCAAGTGTCACAAAAAATCCACCGGCGAGTCCGGATGCGGAATTACTTCACATGGATGGCCGGGGGATTGCAAACGTTCACCTGGACAAGTTTGACCGTGGCCATGGTGTTTGGATTGGTCTGGGTGCTCAACAATGTCGCGCTTCCACCATCCGAGCCTGCGTCCACAGCCATTGTTTCCACAAGAGTTGTAGTTACTTCAGATGGTTCGATCGGCCCTGCTCCGGCTCAGACTGCAACACTTCCGGTTTCGGATTCCCCACATCCTTCGCCCACGCTGAAGCCAACTCCCCTCCCCACCGCGCCCCTTTCTTCCCGCCAATACCGAATAACCCTGGCTTCGCATGATGCGAGTGTTACCAGCGTAGCCTTCTCCCCTGATAGGGAGATGCTCGCCTCCGCGGATGCAAGTGGAATTGTAAATGTCTGGCGAGTTAGAGATGGTGCATTGCTTTATTCACTTGAAGCTCACGCCAGAGCAGTAACTGATGTGACATTTTCCCCGGATGGACGGAATCTCGTAACCGGAGGAAAAGACGGGTTCGTGAAACTCTGGCTGGCGAAAAGTGGCGCCTTTATTCAAAACATTGTGGAAGACCCGGGCTGGGTGAAGTCCATGATTTATTCTCCCAATGGGGAAATGCTGGCGGTCAGTATGAATGATTATCGAGTGCTCATTATCCGCGTGGCGAATGGCTTTTTGATTAATAGTTCATCCGCTTACACTCGCTTTGATGTGTCCTCCACCACCACGAATAACTATGTCCTGGCATCTTCTGAAACCGCCGTTTGGCTGAACGGGGCTCCTGACCTGCCTTTTGGCCTGAAACTGCGCGGTCAGGGCGGAAAATCCCTTGATACAGTTCTCTCATCGGATGGCGGATTGTTAGCTTCCGGTTCTACCGACCAGAAAATTTACCTCTGGGAAATTTATGATGTCTCCTATCTGCTTCGTGAGACAGGAGATATCAATGGCATTACGGAACGACAGGTATTCGGGTCTTTGACGACAATTCTGGAAGGACACACGGGTTGGGTCAATGGCGTCGCCTTTTCCCCGGTCGGGGAATACCTTGTCTCCGGCTCGGGCGACACCACCATCATCCTCTGGAACCTGGAAGGCGACCCCCTCGCCACGTTGACCGGACACACCGCGGGTGTGAACGATGTCGCCGTCTCCCCAGATGGACGCCTGATCGCCTCCGCGTCAGACGACGGAACTGTGAAATTGTGGAGCTTGGAACCGTGATTCGATCTATTCTTCGTCGTATTGCAATCATCCCTCCTGCATTACTGTTCGCCCACTTGTTGGGTTTTGCCTATGCCCATATTGTGCGCCCTCTACGCGCGGCGCGCAACCCCTTTCTCGCCGCTGTAACCAAACCGTCTCCTTTTTGGCCGACATACACAGCATATTTCAAACAAGTCATTAACGGTGATCTCGGCCCAATTCCTCCAATAGGTCTTAATAGTCCAGATACCATCGCAGAAGCGCTTGTCCAGACCGGATTAGCCAGCTTAGGGTTGATGGCAATTGCTCTCCTCCTGAGCATAGTGATTGGTGTGATTCTCGGATTGTACGCAGCGCGCTCAGAACCACCCATCATTGCACGCTGGTTGACTTCAATTTCAACTGCTGGGCTGGCAATGCCTGCCTTTTTCATAGGGGGGTTGTTCTTTGCCGCCTGGTTTTTGTATGCCAAGTGGAGTCCCCCCGGACAGGTGCTGCCGCTTCCCTTACAAGGTTTTGGTTGGGATGCCCACCTGGTGATGCCCGTGATTGTGTTGATGTTGCGCCCAACCGTACAAATCGCCCAATTGACTGCCGGGATGCTCGTAGAAGAATTTGAGCGACAATACATTGTTGCTGCGCGCAGCCTGGGACATACCTGGCGCCGCATCCGGTGGAAGGATGCCTTACAGAACATTTTCGCTCCGGTAATTCTGACGATTGCCGGGAGTGTTCGTTTGCTCGTTGGAGAGTTGATCGTCGTCGAATGGCTGTTTTCCTGGCCAGGGTTGGGCAGCCTGCTGGCACAGACCCTGATTCCATCCGGGTTGGCGATCAATGTCGGGAGTAGTGATGCCCAAACTGCTTTATTTCTCAACCCCCCTGTTGTTGCTGCAGTTTTGGTCGTCTTCGCCACCGTGTTTTTAGTGACCGATTTGGTGGCATC
>DATDOR010000473.1:0-3874 GCA_035293165.1 Anaerolineales bacterium
CCAAACTGCCCTACCGGCCCAGTTGGGGTTGCCGCGCCCAGGGCGTGGGCACAATCCTCGATCACTCGAATTCCCCGTGCCCGCGCGAGTTCGACAATCTCGTTTATCGGCCCAGGCCGCCCAAAGGTGTGCTGCACAACAATCGCTTTCGTCTTCGGGGTGATTTTCGCCTGCAGGTCGTCCAGGTTGACATTGAGCTTGGCAGCGTCAATGTCTGTGTAGATGGGTTTTGCCCCTGCCCACAAAACCGAGTTCGGAACGGCGATGCAGGTGTACGCCTGCACCAGGACTTCATCCCCCTCCCCAATGCCCATCGCTTGGAGGGCCAGGTACAACCCGGAGCGGCCACTGTCCAGCGCAAAAGCATGTTCTACCCCAATATGACTGGCGATGTCCATCTCCAGGACGCGCGTCATCTCGCCCGTTTTGCTCCAACGCCGGGGCGCGGCGAGCAGGCGTAAGGCGAGGAGGGTGTCCTGGCGGGAGGTGTTGGGGGAGATGGCGATGGCGATGGTTTTCATTTCATCCCTTCCAAAAATCTCCCCGTCCCCCGCCCCTCAAACAAAATCACTGTATCCCGCCCAGCAAGTTGGTCGAGACGTTGAAGGATTTCTCCATCATCCAGGTTGCGGAGGATTTCGATCTGGTTCGCGATGCCTTCCATGATAGGCGCGGCAAAGTCGTCTTTGATCAGAATCAGCAGGTCGCAGACATTGGCGATCTCTGCACCGAGTTCACGATGAATACGGTCAGATTCATCGCCGAGTTCGATGATACCGGGGAAGAGTATGATTTTCTTTTTGCCCTCGAAGATGGACAGGTAATCGAGCGCGGCTCGTACACCGGTGGGATTGGAGGAGTAGCAGGAGTCAATCAGAGTCGTCCCTTTGCAACCTTTGCGCGGGGCCAGCGTGCCCGGCAGGGATTGGATGTGTTTGGCAGCTTCGGCAATTTCGGGGAGGGACATGCCAACTTCGTGCGCGGCGGCAATGGCGGCGAGGAGGTTGGAGAGGTTGTGGCGGCCAGCGAGGGGAACGGAGAAGGGAGTAATTGGTAATTGGTAATTGGTAATTGGTAATGGTTGATTGCTGATTTGAGGTTCGTAGATTTGCTGGTGTGCTGATTTACTGGTTTGAGAGTCGCTTCGCCGCCGAATCGTTGAATCGCTGAATCGTGATACGTGAAGGGTGAAATGAAGCATTTCGGGTTCGACTTTTATGTCTGCTGCATAATAATCCGCGTTGGGGTCTTGAAGCGAGAAGATGATCTTGCGCCCCGGCCACTCGGCGCATTTTGCCATCACGCGGGAGTCATCACCGTTGAGGATGGCGAGGCCATTGGGCGGGAGGGCGGCGATGAGTTCGTATTTGGCGTTCACCGTGCCTTCGATGCCGCCGAACAGGCTGAGGTGCTGTTCGTTGACCGCGAGCCATATGCCGATATTGGGTGGGGTGGTGCGGCAGATGTTGGTGATTTCGCCTGTGGTGTAGGCAGCCATTTCGATCACCATTTGTTTGTGGTTGGGTTTGAATTCGCGCAGGATTTGTTGAGCGATGGCGATGTTGATATTGGTACCGCCCGCAGTCGCAAAGGTGGGGTACTTGGCGGAAAGAATCGTGGTCAGGAAGGTTTTGGTGCTTGTTTTGCCGTAGCTGCCGGTGATGCCGATGATGTTTTTGGGTTTCACGGCGGCGACTTGGGCCGTGGCTTGTTGGATGATCCGGCGTTTTTGGATTTCCGAGGGGAGGTAAATCATGCCAACAGCAAGGCTGACGAAACCGGGGACGAGCACCCGCAGGAGGGTGAAAGCGATGGTGAGGGTTCGCATTTCGCGGGTCAGGATTTCACTCCCAACGGGCAGTAACACTCGCCAGAGTTGAAAGGGGATGACGGAGAGGGTTAGAATGATTGCGATCAGCCCGCCGCTCCCCGCCAGGGTCAGGATCGCTTTCCCGGTGAAGACGGGACGACGAAGTTGATGTTGTCCGAGTTGGCGTAACGTTGACGCGGCCAATCCTGCCAGGCCGATCATGCCCATTAAAGGAAAAAAGAGGGTCAAAACGCTCCAAGCCAACCAGCCAAGGGTATTGCGGATGACCATTCGCCGGTTAGAACGGACAAAGTCGAGCATCCGGTCAAGGCGGTATTCTTTGAGTTGCCAGAGGTAGGTGTGGTAGAGCAGGCCCTGGAGGGTGGTGGGCAGCCAGAGAAAGAAGAGGAGGGCGGTGAGGAAGTATCTCATAGGCCGCGGGCGAATTCGACGACCAACCCACAAAACGCCTCCGTCCGCTCAAAGGGTAAACGATGCCCCGCGCCGGGGAGGATTTCGAGCCGGGAGCCGGGGACGAGTGAGTGGAAACGGTGGGCGTCAGCCAGGGGGGTGGCTTTGTCTTGATCGCCCCAAATGATGAGGGTAGGATGGGTGAAGGTGTCCAGACCGGGGGCGATGTCGTGTTCGTTGACAAGGTGGAAGGTCTCGCGCATGACGCCACTGGTGCGGTAGTAATCATACTCACCAATGCTGCGGTAGAGGGCGCGGCGGGCGAATTTTTGAAAAGGATACAAGGGGCGGAAGGAGAAAAGGAGATTGCCTGCTTTCGCGGCCAGGTTTGCCACGCGCTGTTTGAGGGTTTTGCGGTGTTTGAGGCCGGAACTGGCGCACAAAACCAGGCCGCGTGCCACTCCAGGGTTTTGTTGCAGGAGCCGAATTGCCACCCGCCCGCCGAACGAATGCCCGATAACCAGGTGCGGGCGCACATCCAGGGACTGCAAAAACTCTCCTGCCCAGGCCGCATATTCCTCCACATTCCAGGGGACAGATGGCGGTGCGCTTTGCCCAAACCCGGGCAGGTCGGGGGCGATGACATCGTACCCTTCGCCGGACAGACCCTCGATCACCCCGGTCCACCGCTCGGACGAACTCCCCCACCCGTGCAGGATGAAGATCGTGGGGAGGTTGGGCTGGACACGACGGTAGTGGGTTTGGGATATTGGATATTCGATATGAGGCATTCGTTGATCTATCATTGTCCAACTCGCCTGATGGGGTATACTACACAACCCGTGCAAAGTAAAGAGAGGCACACAAGTAAACAAAGTAGACAGGTAAACAAGTACACACGTAAACAGGGCGTCTTTTTCCTTGACCGGTCTTCCTGTTTACCTGTCTACCTGTATACTACTCCAAAGGACTTTCCATGCCCAAACTCTCCAAGCGCTGGCAACTTGCCGCCCCTCTCACCCCCGACGCGGATGATGAGCTCAACCGTTTTCATCCCGTCACCCGCCAGATTCTCTTCAATCGCGGCCTTTCCACCGCCGCCGAAGCCGAACACTTCCTTCGCGCCAACCCACCCGAAGTCACTGATCCCTTTCTCCTCACCGATATGGAAACCGCCGTTGACCGCATCCTTCACGGTATCCAAACCGGCCAGCAACTCGCCATTTATGGGGACTATGACGCTGACGGAGTCACCGCCACCGCCCTGCTCGTCCAAACCCTGACCGCCCTCGGCGCTAACGTCCGTGCCTACATCCCCAACCGCTTCGACGAAGGCTACGGCCTCAACAATAACGCCCTCACCCAACTCCAGGCTGAAGGAGTTGATCTCGTGATCACCGTGGATTGCGGCATTCGCTCCCTGGATGAAACCGCCCATGCCAAAAAAATTGGGTTGGATTTGGTCATCACCGATCACCATACCCCCTCGGACGAGATTCCCGAGGCCCTGGCCGTGATCAACCCCAAACGCCCCGGCGACGGATATCCTGACAAGGACCTCGCGGGGGTGGGGACCGCCTACAAAGTTGCCAGCGCGCTCGTGGCACGCCACCCGCGTCCCAACTTCAGCCTGGAAGAAATCCACGACCTCAT
>DATDOR010000474.1:0-6122 GCA_035293165.1 Anaerolineales bacterium
GAAGTACCGCGTCAGGCAGGAATCCGGCGGTTATCCTTGTATCTAATCGCATTCATCGGATTTTCAGCGCTGCTCACAGGATTGGCAGGTGACATGACGGTTCTCATCCGATCCTTTGGAGGCGGCTTCGGGAATGAATTGCGAGAGCAGCTGGCAATTTTTACTGCCGCACTGATCGCTGGTTTTCCGGTATGGCTGATCCCCTGGATCCGTGTACAGGCTGAAACTTTAAAACCGGATAACGTCGGCAACCTTGCCCGGCAATCCCTGGTACGCAAACTTTACCTGTATTTCTTTCTCTTCTTAGGGACGATGACGATTCTGGCGAGCGCAGTTTTTATCGTTTTTGGCTTGTTGGTCAGTGTTTTTGGGGGAGATCCACCCACTTTCACAGAAATTGCGCAGGCCATCGCATATAGCCTGATTGCCGCCGGTGTTTTGGCCTATCACGGGACAACGTTGCGAGGAGATGGACAGGTTTCCAGGCAAGTTCGTGCACAAAGGCTGGAGGATTTACGAATTCTGGTGCTGGATGCTGGAGACGGAAAAATTGGATTGGATGTTTCGCAAGCCTTAAATCAGGAAAACCCTGGATTAAATTTGAAACCTGTCATTATTCAAGCTGGTGAAGATGAACAATCCGAAGATGAATCATTACTGGAGCAAATAAGAGGAGCAGGTTTGATTATTGCACCCTGGTCTGTTGTCCTCCCCGGAGACGGGTCAGAGGCATCTGGGGCGGTTTCCCGTACCATCGCAACCAGCCCTGCCCGCAAGCTGATGATCCCTTCAAGCATGGAAGGTTGGGAATGGGCAGGGGTGGACCGCTGGAACACAGATCAACTTGTGCAACAAACGGCACGAGCGGTACAGCAAATCCTTGAAGGCGACGCGGTCAAAGCCCACCGTCCTATGGGCATCGGGACGATGATCGCGATCATCGTTGGAATATTGTTTGTGTTGACCCTGATTGCAATTCCTCTCTTGAGATTCTTTGCATTTTGATGATCGGTCATCATTTCGTCGCCCATTTGTGAAGCAGTTCCGCTTCGCGTTTGGGGTTGAGGCCCGCGCGCCATTCCCAATCTGCCGGGCGGGTCTTTGCCCAGGCGAGCGTATCGCGGACGGTTTCGGCCAACGGGCGGAATTGGCCTTCTCTCTTAGCCTGAGGTGTTACCCCAAAAATAATGATTAAAATGTAAAACTTAGTAAAGGAATTTCTTATGCCCATTAACCCTGTCCACATCCGTAGTCACTTCCCTGCGCTTCAACGGGAGGCCATTTTCTTCGACAATCCGGGCGGTACACAAGTCGCCCAACCTGTCGTTGACCGGATCGCCTGCTATCTCGTTGAAACCAACGCCAATCATGGGGGGGCGTTTGCCACCAGCCAGGCCTCCGACGCAGTGGTAGACGATGCCCGCGCCGCCTGTGCAGATTTCTATAATGCAGCTCGCCCGGAAGAGATCGTCTTTGGCGCCAACATGACCAGCCTGACCTTCAGCTTCTCCCGTGCCTTTGCGCGCACCCTCCGGGCAGGAGATACCCTGGTCGTCACCCGCCTGGATCATGACGCCAACATCGCCCCCTGGATGCAAATTGCCGAAGACCGGGGGGCGCGGTTGGAATGGGTAGATTTTGACGTGGAGGACGGCACGCTCCGCCTGGAAACCCTCGAAAAAGCTTTGGAAACCAAACCGAAGCTGGTCGCCGTTGGTTATGCCTCCAATGCGCTGGGAACGATCAACCCGGTCAAACAAATCACCGCGATGGCGCATCAAGCCGGGGCGTTGGTCTATGTGGATGCCGTACAATATGCCCCACACGGCCCGATTGACGTGCAAGACCTCGGGTGCGATGTACTGGTTTCATCTGCCTATAAATACTTTTCCACCCATGTCGGGGTGTTGTACGCCCGGTATGGATTACTCGACGAACTGCGCCCCTACAAAGTCCGGCCTGCCTCGAACGAACCTCCCGGAAAATGGGAAACCGGCACCGGGAACTTTGAAGGGATTGCAGGGGTGTTAGGGGCCATGGAGTATTTTGAAGCGTTAGGCCAACGTTTGATTGGAGGCGCATTACCCACCCGCCGCGCCCGTCTTGTCCAGGCCATGACTGCCATCCAAACTTATGAACATTCACTCAGCCAGGCACTACTGGATACGCTAAAAGCAATTCCGGGCTTACGCCTGTATGGGTTGCAGGATGAAACCAGGCTTGGGGAACGCGTCCCAACCTTTTCCTTTACCCTGGATGGGTGGCAGCCCCGCGCGCTGGCGGAACACCTGGGCCAGGCGGGGATTTACGTCTGGGATGGGAACTACTATGCACTTTCTGTCACCGAGCGGTTGGGATTGGAAGGGCAGGGGGGCATGGTTCGCGTGGGGGCGGTCCACTACAACACGGTGGAGGAGGTGGCGCGGTTGGGAGAGGAACTGGAGAAGCTCGTGTAGACGACTACACCGAAGGCATCAGTCGAGCCATCACAGGTTGGTGGTCAGAGAATGGCAGATCAGCGAACGCCAGCTTGCGAGATTCGATGATGTTCCAGTTTTGTTGTCCTGGGTGGAGGAAGATATAATCCAAACGTTTGCGAAGGGAGATTTTCCCGCCGAGATGTAATTCGTGAGTGGTCCCATCTGCGAAGGGGTTTAGATGGTGGAACGTGTCCAGCCAGGCATGGCGGGCACGCGCGATCTGCGGCGTCCGTTCATGGGCGTTGAAATCCCCTCCAATCAGGGCGGATTGTCCTCCGGCAATTTCAGCAATCCACGCCTGCAAGCGATCCAGTTGAAGCGCGTTTTGCCGCCTGGGAAGGGCTAAATGCACGGACACGGCAAGCAGGTTGCCAAAAGGCGTTTCAATAGATGCCCCCAGCGCCAGACGGCGAACGAACGAATTTTCCCCGCCCCCTAACTGGCGTAAATAGGGAGTTTGCAAGGGAAAACGGCTGAAGACAGCCAGCCCCTCTTCAAAGCCAATAGCCTGCTGGTGGCCATTTGCGCGGGAATAAACATAAGCCATCCCCAGCCTTGCTGCAAGCCATTCATCCACCTGTAATTCAGGCGTCCGGGCAACTTCCTGGAGTAGGACGATATCAGCGTGTTCAGATTCGATGACTTGGGCAAATGATTCCAACCGTTGAGGAAGGTTGCGATAACGAGGCCAGTCATGCCAGAGATTGGCGCTGATGATCGTGAGCGGTTCGCGCACCTGACGGGGCGGGGTTTCTGGCTCCGGGCGGATGTGAACCTGCCCGGCAGGTTTGGCGACGGAAAGTACGCGCCAGGCAATCGGGTGGAACGAATGGAGCAGCAATTGTACAAGGGCATAGCCCGCTCTTCCTCGTTTCGTCTGCCGCAAACGGCTAAAGAAAGAACCGCGGGAGGAGGGAGGCAGCGCTGAAATTAACTTTTTATGGGTGGTATTCAAACAGGATTCCTGGTGAAAGGGATTAAGACCAGGCAGTTATACCACCTTTTTCGGCTCTCCTCTACTCTGAGCTGAGTGGCTCTTTGGGATTTGCCGTGGTTGCCTCTCCGCCGATTCCCAAAGAACCGGCTGAGTCGTTACGAAGAATGTCTGAGATGGTGTTTCCAAAAATCCTGAATATTATCCAAGAAACCAGGAATAACCTGGTTGGGGAACCGTGGCCAGGTGATAAGGACGGCTGTCACGATCCAGATGACCATGGCCCAGCCGGCAAGGGGGGCCTTTTGAACTGCAATCCAGATAAACCACCCGTAGATGGGAGCCTGCATGAGCATCCCCAGGGCACGCACAAAACCCCAGCGCCAAAAAATCAGCAGCCACGCGAGAAGGTAAACTGCGATGGCCAACAGGGAAACATGCCCGGTCTGCAACAGGTAGATCAACAATCCCAAAGAAACGAACATATCCACCTCCAGATCATGATCGCCGATCCAGGTGTGGATTTCCTGTTTACTCCAACGGGCAAAAGCTCCATCAAGAATATCACCCGACCAATTGGCAATCATCAGCCAGGCGGCAAGAGCCAGTCCGGATTCGCCTTTCAACCATCCAAGAAGAATTAAACCGATCCCAAGCACGCCCCGGAGCGCGGTGATTAAATCTGCAATTTGTTTTTCGATCAACATAATGGCGCCTCCCCATGAAATATTTCCTCCCGGTGCTTTAATTATATCGGCTCTTCCGTTTTTAGCGAAAAATATGTCGAATTTTGAAGGGGGTGGGGGGTGTTCACCCCCCACCCCCTTCAAAATTCGGGTTTCAAATCTCGAACCGCGCGCCAGGGCGGGTTGGTGCTGTAGTCCAGATAACGGACCTGTGTTAACCGTAATTCGTCCGGGAAATCAACCCCGTCCGGCAGAATCCCGTTGTTCAACCGGATAGATTCGTAATAGGGCGGGGAAATTTCGGAAACCGTATCGTAATGGGGCTGGCTGGTATTCCAGGCATCTTTTGATTCGGGGTCGGTGAAAAGAACCAGATTAGCAAAATCCCCGGCAGGTAGCCGTACTGTACTGAGACTCAGCAGGCCGGGGTGCAGAGGAAAATAATCCTCAAACATCTTATCTGCTTTGATCAAAGGTCGAACGTCTGCGTCCGGCCGTTTGTGTCCGAAAAAACCGACGACTGTGATGGGTTTCCACCGGAATAGCCGTTGTGGCTGGATATAGTAAATTCGAAAATGCCTGCCTTGTGGATCGGATTTGCAAATGGGTTTTTTCCCAGGCGCAAAATCACATACGACGGGGTCGTCATAAGTGTCCACGAGTTGGTGAACCATCGCGCGCAATCTATCCAAATCGGCCTGGCTGTGCGTTGGATGGGTAAAAGGGCGAGTTTCTACCAGTTCGTCCACGCCAAGCATAACATTTTCAGACATCACATGACTCCTTGTAATTAATCAGGCTAAGAAAGAAAGTTCCCCATCTTCCAACACCACTAACCGCCCCTCCGCCCCCGCCCGGTACGCGGTTTCGCGCAATCTACCCCGCGAAATCGTCCCGTGATCCAGCGCTTCCATATGAACGGCGATCACTTTGGCAGTGGGTGCAGCCAGACACGCAGCTAACGTTTGCGACGCATCCATCACGATTAATTCCCGCTCCGGTCCCCAGACCGCGCCAGACGAATGGGTAATGATCACCTCCGGTTTCCACTGTTGGATATTGGCGATGGTGTCCTCATACCAGATCGTGTCCCCTGCCCAATAGACAGTTGGTTCGGTTGCAGCCTGAAACACGAAACCCGACACCTGCCCCATGTCCTCTAGTACCCCTGCACTCGTGCCATGCCGCCCGGCCACACGATGGATCGTGATCTCCTGCCAGGTCACTCCATCCCCGACCGGGCGCACGTCCAGAAAGCCCTTTCCCCGGACGCTCTCCGCATCCTCCGGCTGGCAGAACAATGGCAAATCTTTCGGCAGCAGTTCCTGTGCAACCGGGTCAAAATGATCGCTATGCAGGTGCGAGACAATGATCATCTCGATCCCTTGCATGATTTCATCCGTTGTCAGGGGCAGGTCAACGAGCGGGTTGGGGGAAATCCCCGCATAGGAAGGACGGGAATGTCTGGGTGCAAAAAACGGATCGGCCAGGAATAAATGTCCGGCATAAGTAATTCGCATGGTCGCATTGCGGATGAGTTGGATTAGCATCAACGTTCTCCTGAGCAAACTGGTACACAGATGGCACAGAAGACACAGAAAAATTTATAAAATACTCTGCGCAATCTGTTTCCTCTGTGTGTTCTGTGTACAATTCTACCCGGTTGTTAATAAATTGCCATTTTCCAACCGCCATACCTTCCCCCGCCCCTGGCCTGTAAATGTCTTGATGAACGCCCGGTCATGCACTGCCGCCAGCACTGTGCCGGGGAACGCGTCCAGTGCGGCTTCGAACCGTTCCCGCGACGGGATGTCTAAATGGTTCACCGGCTCGTCCAGCACCAAAAAGTTCACCCCCTCCGCCACCAGTTTTGCTAAAATCAACCGTGCCCGCTCGCCATAACTCAGCTTGCCGACGGGCGTCAGTGCGCCATCCCCTTCGAACAGGAAATAATGTAAAAAATTGCGCGCATCTGTTTCACTCATCGTTTTGACAGATTGAATCACCGACAGGGGCGTCGCC
>DATDOR010000475.1:0-23881 GCA_035293165.1 Anaerolineales bacterium
TTGGGAATCGGCGGGGAGGCAACCACGGCAAATCCCAAAGAACCATAATCTTTGGCTTAAACAATTATAAATCTACATAATTCCAACTTCCAGACTCCCGAGATTTGCAGCCAGATAGAAATCAGGAAAGATGAAGAAATCTTGGAAGTCTTCCCTTTTCTCAGTAATCCCTCTAACACCAAATAAAAAAGCAATAGAAAAGTTTCTCCATAGTATTTCAATAAACGGATATTTTCATAATTCATGCGCTATTTCGGTTGCATAAATAATTGAAAAAGTGTATTCTGGATCAAATTAATTTTCCTGGTTAGGATTGATCACCTTGAAATTTTGTATTCGTCAACGAAAGTGTGAACAACGAGATTCCCGAAAAAAAGGTGTGTTTGGGGGTGTACACCCCCAAACACACCTTTTTTTCGGGTGTTCATACTACTGTTGACCAAAACAGATCACCTTGAAATTTTTGTTTTTTATGCGTTTAAAATAGGGGTTTTCGCTATACGCGCTCACCTGATTTGAGGTTTCCAATCATGAATATCAACGATGACATGACGTCTGCTGAGATAGATGAAGAAGAGGAATATCCCCCGCTTACCCGTCTGATTGAGTTGGGCCGCCAAAAATCTTTCGTGACCATCGAAGACATCCTTTTGTTTTTTCCCGATGCTGAACAAGATGTAGACCGACTGGAGGAAGCTTTTTCCGCTCTTTTGAGCGCAGGCGTTCCTTATGTGGATGATGCCGGCAATTTTGAACCCAGCGAGGAAGACCTGTCCGAAGACGACGATTATGTCCGGCGGACGATATCCTTCGATGACAATTATCTGGCGAACATTGATACGGATGATATGATCGGTTTATATCTGAAGGAGGTTGGCCGTGTCCCGCTGCTTACCGCCCCCGAAGAGGTTGACCTGGCCCAACGAATTGAACGCGGCCGGATGTCGCGCGAAGAACTGGCCCGAGGGAATGTACCGCACCACCGCCGGATGGAGTTACGCCGCTTGGTAGAAGATGGTTGGTTAGCACGCGAGCATCTTATCACTGCCAACTCCCGGCTGGTTATCAGTGTTGCCAAAAAATACATGGGTCGTGGTGTCCCCTTCCTCGATTTGATCCAGGAAGGCAACATCGGACTAATCCGCGCAGCGAAAAAATTTGATTACAGGCGTGGACACAAGTTCAGCACCTACGCGACCTGGTGGATTCGACAGGCAGTTACCCGTGCCATTGCCGATCAGGGACGCACCATTCGTGTCCCCGTCCACATGGGCGACCAGATCAACAAACTCTTGCGGGTACAGCACCAGATTACCCAGCGGCTGGGGCGCGATCCATCCATCGAAGAACTGGCTGAAGCCTTGGAAGTCCCAGCCAAGAAAGTTGAAAACATGATCCAGGTCGCGCGCCGTCCCCTCTCTCTGGAAACTCCCACCGATGATGAGGATGACTCTGTCCTGGCAGATTTCATCGAAGACCAGGAAGCTTCTGCCCCAGACGATTCAGCCACTTTCAATCTGTTGCGCGAACACCTGGACGAAGTGCTGCACAACCTCCCCCCGCGGGAAGTCCGTATCCTTCAACTTCGCTATGGTTTGCTCGACGGGCAACCTTATACCCTCGAGGAGGTTGGCCGTAAAATGGGCGTCACCCGTGAGCGTGTGCGCCAGATCGAGGCCCAGGCTCTCAGCCGCCTCCGCCATCCATCCATCCGGCGGAAGTTACGGGAGTATTTGGGTTAACAAATCCAATTCATAAAGCCCCTTGCGGAAAGCAAGGGGCTTTTTTCAACTACACGATTATTTTCCCCTTTTCATTGCCATCCCCATCCACAATACCATCAAGGGGAGCAACGGAATCGGATACCGCTGAAAAGGCAATGGCACGGCTACCAACAACGCCACCCCCATTAACCCTGTTGCTGCAAACAGCAAGACCAGCGGTCGCGTCAGACCTCTCCGGCGGATGTCCATGAATCCACGCATCATCCCGATCAGAGTCAAGGTGAGCAGAATCCCACCCCCGGCAAATCCATGTAAGAACGCATGTCCGGGTACAGATAGATAAGCCTGCTCCATGTCTGCTGTTTGTACCTGGTAATTCCCGACTTCATAAAATTGAAGGGGCAGTATATACAAATTTCCTAAAGTCACTGCCAATCGCTTGATCGGGGTGTCTAATACCTGCTCTGGGGCAAATTTTTGCGCGTCCGCTACCTGCCGGGAGAGCAAATCCTCCCGTTCAACCAGGGATGCTTGCGTGGCCTCTAACGGGTTGCGCCAGTACACTGGATTTAGCGCGAAGGTCACTAACCCAAACACCACGAGAAATTGCATCAAGTTATTTCCGGCTTGCCAAAAATTATCATGTAAATACCTCTGAAAACCCACAGATATTGGATTGCTATTTGTGTTCTTCTGCGAAATCTGAGTACGATGTTTCTTTACCCAAACCACTGCCAGCATCCCTACCGGCAGCAACGCCAGTGCGGATTGTTTGGCATTAAACGCAATTGCCATACCCAACCCTGCCAGCCAAGGATATTTTCCTCCGCGTAAAAAACTCCAAAAAGCCAGCAGCACCCCAAAGATCAGTACACCCTCAGCCATCGCTCGCCGCCCGTGCAACAGGGCTAACGCGTTGAGACCCAACAACAAGGTAGATGTCCACCCGCTCCACTGTCCGCCCATTTCCAACTCAATGATATAAATCAAAATCATACTAAACGGCAGGAGTAGTGTCATCGCCAGCCGTCCGGCGAAAAGCAACTCCTGGGAAGGCAGCGCACCAACCGCCTCATTCTCGTCCCATGTTTTCCCCCAGTCCCAATCTAGGGGCAAGGCAGGTAACCCAAATGCTAATCTTCCCAGTCCAAGAATGTATCGTCTGAGTGGTGCGTCAAGTGTGCGGTATATCTGTGCTTGGTCGTCTAATTTTGCAGGATCGAAACCGAGTTGACCGGGCTGGGTAAACATTGTCTCTAAATCACTGCTCATAAACAGGTTTGTGGCTTCATCCGGGTGAAAAGGGACCTTGCTGATTCCCCACATCTGAAATCCAGTTAACCCCACGAATAAAAAGAGAAAGGGCCAATGAAAGAGAAACTGTTTCTTCAAATCAGTCTGCGTTTTTCCGTATTTAGCTTTCATCGGTTGTTCAGGCATTATGGTTCTTTAGGAATCGGCGGGGAGGCAACCACGGCAAATCCCAAAGAGCCGGCAATATTGTCAAAAAGGGAAACATCCAAGATGCATTGATTCGGGTTGTCTGCTATGTTTTCTCCGGCTAAAATATGTCGAGTATACCGGGATTGGATGAATTATCAAATAGCAATTGTAAGATAACAATTAACCATTAGAGCGATTATAAAGTCGAATGAACGAACGGGCAAAGGAGATTTTCTTGGGACGATGGGGCTTGGGACTGGCGATGGGCGTGGGAGCGTTTTTAAAGGCCGGGTTACTGCTGGCGAACGTCGTACCACTTAACGCGGACGAAGCCATTGTAGCATTGATGGCGCGGCACATTGTACGGGGGTCGCGCCCATTGTTTTTTTATGGACAAGCGTATTTGGGAAGCCTGGACGCGTGGTTGATCGCAGGTGGATTTGCGATTTTTGGGCAGCAGGTGTGGGTGATCCGGCTGGTGCAGATTTTTCTTTATATGGGGACAATTTGGACGACTGCACAGTTGGGAGAAGTGGTCTTTTCTCGTCGAGTAGGCATTTTGGCGGCATGGTTTCTGGCAATACCAACGGTGAATGTGACATTGTATACGATGGCGACATTGGGAGGATATGGAGAGGCGTTGTTAATTGGGAATGTGATTTTATTGGTTGCGTTGAGGATCATAGAAGAGCAACTTACTCGTCCACTTTATTGGTTACTGATTGGCGGATTGGTTGGGTTTGGTTTGTGGGTATTTGGGTTGACGGTGGTGTACAGCATTCCGGCGGGATTGTTTTTGCTCCAATATTTGTGGCGGAATCGAACTGATGTGGGTTCAGTGGTAATGCCGATACTGCTAACAGGGGGAGGATTTTTCCTGGGTGCGTTTCCGTACTGGTTGGGAGTAGTGCAGGTAGGGGGGGGATTGGTCGCGGCTGAGTTAGGCGGGAGCGCGATTGCAGGTGTGGAAGGAGGAAGCTATTTTTACCAGGTAGGCCAGCATTTGTTCGGTTTGTTACTGCTAGGGACAACGGTGATTTTTGGCTTGCGCCCACCGTGGGAGGTACGTTGGCTGGTTTTACCCTTAATGCCAATGGTTTTGGGTCTTTGGGGTTGGGTAATAGTACGGATGGTGCGCCGACCCAAACCAAAGGGTGAATGGGTGTTGCTGGGGATGATCATCACGCTTGCTGTAGGGTTTGTCTTCACCCCGTATGGGGCAGACCCGTCTGGACGATATTTTGTGCCGCTCGTGGTTCCGTTGTCCCTGTTCGCAGCAGATGCTGTGCTTGGGATTGCGCGACCCCGATTGAGGGTAGGACTCATCTTGTTGGTGTTGGGGTATCACTTGATGGGTACGGTGCAAAGCGTATGGCAGAATCCGCCGGGAATCACTACACAATTCGATGCGGTGACATGGTTGGATAAGAGTTATGATGACGATCTGATCGTCTTCCTGAAAGTACACGGTGAGACGAGGGGATATACCAATTATTGGGTAGCATATCCATTAGCGTTTTTGTCACACGAGGAATTGGTTTTTATTCCGATGTTGCCTTACCATCTGGATTTCAGGTACACAGAGCGGGATAACCGATATGCGCCGTACAATGACATTGTTGCACAATCCGAGCGGGTGGCGTATATCACGACGAATCATCCTCCCCTGGATAAACGGTTGCGAGATGGTTTTACGGATTTGGGCATTTCGTGGAAAGAAACGCAGATTGGGAACTACCATGTGTTTTATAATTTATCGCGTCCGGTGCGCCCATCGGAAATAGAACTGACCCCATGAGTACTTCCCGTTTAGTCACCTGGATTACATTTTTGGCCGTTTTCGCTATGGCTGCGCGGGTGTCAATGGATACGGATACGTGGTGGCATTTGCGCGCGGGGACGTGGATGCTCGAAAATCGGGCGGTTGTCCAGACCGATCTGTTTTCCTATACGCGGGCGGGTGCGGCCTGGCTGTATCCTGGCTGGATTGTTCAGATTCCAATGACGCTGATCTACCGCGCCCTCGGGCCGGGCGGGTTGAACCTTTGGGTTGCGGGGATGGTGACACTGGCGTTTGCATTTGTCTGGCGAACGATGAAAGGGGGGGTGTTTTTGAAAGCGTTTATCATCGTGTTGGGTGTGGCGGTGTCGGGTGTGTACTGGGGCGCGAGACCGTACATCGTGTCATTTGTATTAGGGGCGGTGTTTTTGTGGATTTTCGAGGACTTTAGAGCGGGGCGAAAAGACCGGTTGTGGTGGCTGCCCATTCTGATGGCCATTTGGGCAAATGCACATGGTGGATTTGCGATAGGATTTATATTGTGGGGGATTTATGGGTTGGAAGTGGGGGTGATGTGGTTGCCCGGGAGACTGCGTGTAGCCAGATTATCTGAGATGAGTGAAGAGAGTGATAAACCAGACGAGGCGACCGCTGGAAGCGCACGGGATTTACAAAATACGCAAGATGCACTGCGCAAAATGATCCTCATTGGGCTCTTCCTCGCCCTCGCGGTGTGCCTGAATCCTGCGGGGTCGCGGATGTTGTTATACCCATTTCAGACGGTTGCGATTGAGTCATTGCAAGACTATATTGCTGAGTGGCAGTCGCCAGATTTTCATAAGCTGGTGGTACAGCCATTTATTTGGATGTTGTTGTTTGTATTTGGGGCAGTGGGGGTTTCACGCACGAGATTGAGATTGGTAGATTTTCTATTGGTGGCGGTGTTTGCCTATTTGGGGCTTTTAGCGGGGAGGAATGTGGCGCTCTTTGGGTTGTTTGCGCCGGTGGTGTTGGCGCGCCATACGGGGGCGGTGGTTGATCAGGCCAGGAACGCGTTGGGGATTCGCGCGTTTCCCCGTATGGACCGGGTACGATCTCCGGCGCAGGGGTGGGTGAACCGGATTCTGCTGGGGGTGGTGATGCTGGCTGTAGTGGCAAAAGTCAGTTTGGTTTATCCTTTAGCGATCAATAAAGAGGCGTATGGCCGTTACCTGCCATTAGCGGCGGTCGAGTTTTTGAAGGAAACACATCCGCCGGGCCGGATATTCAATTCATACAATTGGGGGGGATATTTGCAGTGGGAGTTGCCGGAGTATCCGGTGTTTGTGGATGGGCGGACGGATTTGTATGATGACGAGATCATTAGGCAGTGGTTTCAGGTGGTGCGGGCAGAGGAGGGGTGGCAGGTTGTGTTAGACGAGTGGGATGTGCGGCTGATTTTTTTGGAGAAAGAGTCGGCAGTGCTGGCGTATTTGGAGGATGAAGGTTGGGAGTTGCTGTATTCGGATGACAAGGCGGAAATTTATGGGCGGTGAGGGTAAGTGGATCAGGTTGGTACCCATTTGGTTTTTCCTGGCACGGGTCGTTTTATTTCTTTCGTTGACATTTGAAGGGGTACGTGGATATACCGACTATTGGAATTATTTTTCGCTGGCGGGAATTGGTTGGCCTTACTTCGATTTTTGGGTGGAATACCCGCCTGTGTTTCCGTTCTTGATTTCGATTGTTTACCGTTTGGTAGGGGGAAGTGAGCATGGATTTGTGTATGTAATGGTTTTGCTTTCCTCGGCGGCACAGGCGGTTGGGCTGGGGTTGTTCATAGCGATTGGGCAGGAATTTTTCGGCGAGGAGGTGATGACCCGGCGGGTGGGATGGTATACTGCATTGTTGGTTGGGCTGTTTTATGGGTGGGGATTTATCGATTCGTTTGTGGTCGCCGCGCTGTTGGCCGGGTTGTTTTGGTTAACAAAAAGCAAAAACGTAGAGACAAGGACTTCCGAATTTTCAAGCAAAAAATTTGAAAATCTTGCTGGGATTGTATTGGGTGTGGGTGGGTTGCTGAAGTGGTTTCCCTTGTTGGCGCTGGCCGCAGTCTGGCGGTATGTTTCTCCCCAACGGGCAGCACGAATCACGGTATGGGCAGTAGGGATGGTTGCAGCCGTGTTTGCAGTTTTGTATCTGGCTTCGCCGGATTTGACGGTGGCCTCTATCCGTGCCCAGGGGATAAAGGTGTCCTGGCAGTCAGTTTGGGCTTTAATGGATGGAAATGTCAAAACGGGAAATTTCGGCACAGACCTGGATTTCACCGATCCGGCAACGGCGGAGATTTCGACGGCCAACCCTGCGCGAATTCCGCGTTGGTTGACGCTCCTGCCCTTTGTCGGGCTGGGTTTGTGGCTTTTTTCGCGTGCCCGGCTGGAAACCGCGCGAGGCGCGGTTGCTTTTACAGGGTTGACATTGAGTATTTTTATGTTGTGGTCGCCGGGATGGAGCCCGCAGTGGTCGTTATATTTCCTGCCATTGATTTTGCTGGCACTGCGTGAGCGTGTGGCAGTCCTGATGGGGATCGTGTGGGTAGGGATAAACCTGTTAGAATGGCCGCTCTTACTTTCGCGGGGATGGTTCATCGGACTTTGGCTGGTGATCCCTGTGCGGACATTGCTTCTGGTGCTACTAGCGGTTGAATTTTGGAGGTCGTGTGAGAAAAGCGCCTGATTGGCTGCCCTTTTTGTTAATTAGCTTATTACTGGCCGGAATAATAGGTTTGACGATACTCAACTACCGGTTTTCTGAACAGAATCCGGGCGGGAACGATTTTCTTGCCCGTTGGATGGGCGCGCGGCTCTGGCTTAGAGATGGGATCAGTCCCTATGACGAAAATGTCGGTTTGGCAACGCAGCAGATGATCTACGGTCGCCCTGCCGATCCCTCTCAGGGAGAGGATAAACACTTTTTTATCTACCCGTTGTATTCGATGATCTTTTTTGGCCCATTCGGGTTGCTGGACTTCACCCCTGCGCGTGCCTTGTGGATGACCGTGTTAGAAATTAGCCTGGTACTATTCGTGTTTGTCAGTGTTCGATTGACGGGATGGCGGGTTTCTGCATTGACAACGACAGCCTTGATCCTGTTTGCTATCGTCTGGTATTACGGCATCCGGACGCTGATCTTGGGGCAATTTTCTGGAATCAACGCATTACTAATCGCCCTTACCCTCTTATTCGTTCAACAAAAACAAGACGTACCTGCTGGGATTATGCTGACGCTGTCCACGAGTAAACCCCAAATGGTGGTTTTACTTGTACCTTTTGTCTTACTTTGGGCTTTTTCCACCGGGCGCAGAGGGATCGTCACAGGCATGTTGGTTACAATGGCCGTTCTTCTGGTTGCCTCATTTGCCCTCATTCCGAATTGGTTTTTAGAGATGTTACGGCAAATTTCCGAATATCCCAGTTATACGGCTTACCTCCAGATCAACTCCCCACTTTCCTATATAGCTGACCTGATGCCGGGGATTCGTACCACCTTAAACGGCGTGTTGAATGTCTTAGCCGGGTTGTATATGCTCATTGAATGGGTGTTGGCTTGGGGCAAAGATCAACGCCACTTCCTTTGGACGGCAGCGATGACGATGGTCATTACCAACCTTGTGGCATACCGCACAGCGACGACAGACTCTTTGATACTCCTCCCTGTCCTATTTCTCATGTTTCGCGTTTGGGAATATCGCTGGAAGGGGTTGGGGCGTGGTTTGGTCTGGGTTACCATAATTGCCTTGTTTGTTGGCTTATGGGCGCTGTTCATCACCACTGTACAAGGCAATCAGGAATCCCCGATCATGTACCTGCCCCTCCCATTTTTCTGCCTGATTGGTTTGTGGTGGGTTCGTTGGTGGGCCATGCGCCCGGACCGGTTGATGTTTGACGAACTCGCAGCAAGGTTGGGGTGAGATGAAAAGCCGACTGCTTTTCGCTTTTGCCGCGATTTTATGGCTCGCCGTTGTCACCGGCTTTTATTATCTTACCCACAAACCTTTTACGCTGGAAATTGCCCGAAGTTTGTCCCTCGCTG
The DNA here is from genome assembly GCA_035293165.1 of Anaerolineales bacterium. Taxonomy (GTDB): domain Bacteria; phylum Chloroflexota; class Anaerolineae; order Anaerolineales; family JABWBV01; genus JABWBV01. The sequence continues at coordinate 9,019 of DATDOR010000475.1, forward strand.
CGTGGAGAATCGCGATTGCGGGCGCGATCCTATCCGTTGCGGGTGGCCTTGGAAGGCGAATCCTTCCTCAACCGGGTAAGGCTCCCTTGTTTTGGCTTTCGGCCCATGCCGCGCTGGGGTTGGGCATCCTGGGAACAGGCATCCTCCTGACCGGTCTGACGTTCGGTTTCAACCGCTGGTTTTTTGGCATTTTGTTGGTTGCTCTGATCATCCTCCTGTATCGAGACATTGTCAACTGGTGGGTGTTGTGGCGGGATTTCCCGAAGTTATGGCATTTAGGCGGGCGGTTGGGACGGATCATTGGATTGGGGTGTATTCTCTTACTTGGTTTCCCACTTCTTACAGCGTTGGCTCCGCCTTTTATGTTTGATGCCCTGGTTTATCATCTGACTCTTCCAAAAGTTTATTTATCCGCTGGGCGAATTGATTACCAACCCTGGCTCATCTTTTGGGGAATGCCGCAGATGATAGAGATGCTTTTCACCTGGGCGATATCCCTCGGTGGGATAGAAACTGCATCCATCCTGAACTGGGGGATAGGCGTGCTGACTCTGGTTGGGTTGGTGAGTTGGACTGCAAGCAGAATCTCACCCCGTGCGGGGTGGGTTGCTGCCGCAAGTTTACTCAGCGGGTTCTCGCTCGTAATTTCCCTGGGTTGGGGATATGTAGAATGGCTGATGATGTTATTTGGTTTGGTTACATTGATTTTGCTAGACATGTGGAGTACAGGAAACGAGCGAAAATTCCTGTTATTAACCGGGCTGTGCACAGGATTTGCAATCGGAACGAAGTACACAGCGGGTGTATTGGCGATTTGTGGAATGGGGGTTATTTTCTGGCATTTTAGGCGTGTTTGGCAAAATGGGGCGATAGAAATCCTTTGGTTTGTTTTTCCAATATTTTTAGCCGTCATTCCCTGGCTGATCAAAAACTATCTTTTTACTGACAATCCGTTCTACCCTCTTCTTTTCCCTGCTGGGGCAATGAATGAAGTTCGCCTGGAGATTTATCAAAATCAACTAGTGTTTGGTGATTGGCGGGACGCAGTATTCTTACCCTGGCAGGCCACGATGTTCGGCGTGCACGGTGGGGACGGCTACAGTATTTCAATGGGGCCACTCTTGCTCGGTTTTAGTGCATTGGGATGGGTTGGCTGGCAAAAGCGGCAGAAAATGGCAAAAAGAACTTTGGCTGTTGCAGCAATATTTACTATAATCGGCATCGTCTTTTGGGCAATCAGTGGCAGACTGACTTTTTATGCAATCCAGACCCGGATGCATATGGCGATATTTCCCGCCATTGCAATATTATCTGGGGCTGGGTTCGAAGGGTTGGAATGGATTAAATTGCCAGGTGTCCGGTTTGGCCGGTTGGCGGCAGTGGTGCTATTGTTGGTGTTTGGATTTAATTTGCTGGAGGTGAGTGAATATTCACTCCGGCAGGATGCGCTACAACATTTACTCGGTTTATCAAAGCCTGAGGAATATCTAAATGGAAATCTGGGGATGACCAACCTGGCGTTCAAAGCAATTAATGAATTACCAGAAGATGCTCGTGTTCTAACCTTGTGGGAACCTCGCAGCCTGTACTGCACGCCACGCTGTATTCCAGACGAAATTGTGGATCGCTGGCTGGCAGACCGCGCCGAATACGGTACTTCAGACGCGATTCTGGCATCCTGGCGGGCAGCAGGGTACACACATGTGATGGTTTATCATACCGGAGTAAACTTCTATTGGGATGACCCGCTCTACCAAATCGAAGACTGGCAAACGCTTACTGACTTGCTCGCCTCGCTACCCGTACAAACTGACCTTAACCAAATTTATACCCTTTATGCGTTGGCCCCATGACTCGCCGTCGTCAATTTTTCCTTTTCATTTTAGGGTTTGGTGTCGTTTTTCTGACTGCGATGTTTCAAAAAACACCCGGCTACATGGACGCGGATTATTATCTGCTTGGTGGATTGCAACTGGCACAGGGGAAGGGTTTCACCGAGCCGATCCTGTGGAATTATTTGGATGATCCTGCAGGTCTACCCCACCCTTCCCATGCCTATTGGATGCCCTTGACTTCGATCCTGACGGCAATCAGTGTATGGTTGACGCCCTTTGACGGTTTCGCTGGGGGGCGGGTCATTTTCCTGATCCTGGCTGGATTCATTCCCCCGATGACGGCCTGGCTGGCATGGGGATTGCTCCCTGATCGCGGTGGGCAAACCCGGCAGAGGATGGCGACGCTGGCAGGAGCCCTGGCTATTTTTCCGGGGTCTTATCTTTCTTTCTTCACTGTTCCTGATGCATTTGCGTTGTACATGATTCTCGGTGCGCTCTTATTGGGGATATTGAGTTCGGATGGGGAGCTGGGGAGTGGAGGAAATTGGTTTATTTTGGGGGTGATTACGGGGTTGATGCACCTGACGCGGGCGGATGGGTTCATCTGGTTGGGAGTCGCGATATTTGGGGCGTTCTTGCTTCACGCAAAGCGCAGAATAGATAATGGATTGCGTATTGCGTATTGCATAGCTGGATATCTAATCGTTATGTCTGCCTGGTTTTTTCGCAATTTATCTGTATTCGGAACCTTGTTAGCTCCGGGTGGTTCACGGGTTTTTTGGATGCTGAATTATGATGAATTGTTTTCATTTCCAGGCTCGGCGCTGACGTTCGAGCGGTGGTGGGGCGCAGGGCTGGGGGAGATTTTGAGCGGGCGGTTATGGGCGTTGGGCTTGAATTTGGAGACTTTGTTGGGGGTTCAGGGGCAGATATTTCTGTTACCGATGATCCTCGTCGGATTGTGGAGATTGCGCGGGAAGCCTGCGGTGCGGTTGGGGGTGCTGGCGTGGGGGGCAACATTGGGGGTGATGACGCTGGTGTTTCCGTTTTCCGGGGCGCGGGGTGGTTTTTTCCATTCGGGAGCGGCGGTACAGCCTTTGTTTTGGGCAGTTGTTCCGGTAGGATTGGAAGCGTTTGTCGAATGGGGTAGCCGCGTGCGTGGGTGGCGCGTAGGACAGGCTCAAAAAGCATTTGGCGTGGGTTTGCTGGGATTGGCGGGATTGTTGACCGGGGTGATTTTTTGGGCGCGGGTTTTGCCGGGGGATAGTGGGCCAGGTTATCGAGATGTAGAGCAAAAGTTGGCGACGTTGGGTGCCCAGCCCGATGAAATCGTGATGGTGAATAATCCACCAGGATATTATTTGGTAAGTGGGCGCCCGTCAGTGGTTATTCCGAACGGGGATGAGGTCGTATTACTTTCAGTGGCAAAGTGGTATGCGGTCAGGTACGTTGTGTTGGATGAGAATATTCCTGCAGGGTTGCGAGGATTGCATGAAAATCCGTCTGATGCAGTTGGATTGGTGTATTTGGGTAGCCTGGAAAGGTTTCAGATGTTCGAGGTGGTGCGTTGATCCCGCGCAAACATGTTATTTGGATTGCAATCTTCGCGGCGGTATCGTTGGGGGGATATTTGTTGGTTAGCTCTTATACGTACCGGATCGGTTTTCCATTGGATGATGCGTGGATTCACCAGACATATGCGCGGAATCTGGTGACTTTGGGAGAATGGTCGTTTGTGCCGGGAAAGCCTTCTGCGGGTTCGACGGGACCGTTATGGAGTGTGCTGCTGGCGTTTGGATATGCGATGGGGTTAGGACCGTATGTGTGGACATATGTTTTGGGGTGGTTGGTATTGTTGGGTTTGGGATTGCTTGGATATGTGGCAGTTGGGATTTTTACGCCGGAGCGGAAACGGTGGAGGGTGTGGGGAGCGATTTTACTGGTGTTAGAGTGGCACCTGGTTTGGGCGGCGGGATCAGGGATGGAGACATTGTTGTTCGCGTTTATGGTGACGCTGGTTTTGGTGTGGGTAGTTGCCGGTTGGGGGCATTGGTTTTTGTTGGGGGCGATGATTGGACTCTGCGTGTGGGTGCGTCCAGATGGAGTGACGCTGCTTGCCCCTGTTGGGGTAGCGATCTGGCTCACGTGGGGGGAACGGAGTCAGGATTGGAGGATGCTTACTCGATTATTAGCGGTGATTGGCCTGGGATTTCTCCTTTTTTTTCTGCCCTATTTGGGATTTAACCGGGTGTTGGCAGGTGAATGGTGGCCGAATACGTTTTTTGCAAAGCAGGCAGAGTATGCAGTATACCGGGAGAATTTTATTGGGTGGCGATTGCTAGAACAGTTGGGGTTGCCGTTAGCTGGTGTGGGGGCGGCTCTGCTCCCAGGGGTGGGGTTGTCATGGTGGCGTGCGTGGAAGGACAGACGGTGGAGGATTCTGGCTGGGGTGGCGTGGTGGGTGGGATATGCATGGTTATACGCGTGGCGCCTTCCAGTGACCTACCAACATGGGCGGTATTTGATGCCCGCGATGCCGATATTTTTTATATGGGGAGTGGCAGGGATGTCACTATGGGTATGGCCAAAACCGCGGGAGATGTTTCGACGAGTGCTTACCCAGGCCTGGGTGTTGATTGTAGGGATAGTGTTGGCAGTTTTTTGGGTGCAGGGCGCGCGAGCATATGGGATGGATGTAGCGTTCATAGAGAGTGAAATGGTAGCGACGGCGCAGTGGGTGGCATTAAATACGGAGAAAGATGCATTGGTTGCGGCCCATGATATTGGGGCATTAGGTTATTTTGGGGAGCGAGACCTGTTAGATTTGGCGGGATTAGTTTCACCGGAAGTGATTCCGTTTATTCGGGATGAGAAGCAATTGGCGACGTATTTGGATGTGGAAGGGGCGGATTATTTGATAACTTTGGGGGGATGGTATCCGCAGATAGAAGACAGGGAAGCGGTTTTATTTGTTACGGAGGGCGCATTTAGTCCCTTACAGGGAGGTACGAACATGGTGATATATCGTTGGGTTCCTGGCCAATGAGATTGGGGAGTATTTTCGAGGGGGTTTTTACAAATGCAATTTTGTTGCGAGGGTAGTACTCATGTGCTATACTGTGGTACAAAACCCTTCCATTTTTGAGTTTATCATTTTGAGGTTCTTTCATGAAAGAAATTACAGTGATTGTTGTTGATGATCATCCCCTATTTCGACAGGGTGTCGTTGAGACATTGTCCATGGAGAGAGATATAGAGGTGATTGGTGAAGCCTCTAATGGGGAGGAGGCGCTTGCCATTATTCGAGCCTTGCGGCCGGATATCGCGATCTTGGATATCAATTTACCCGGTATTAATGGTCAACAGGTTACGCGGCTAATGATTACGGAGAAAATCTCAACCCAGGCTGTTTTATTAACCGGGTATGATGATATTGAGCAAGCCATCCATTCGATGCGTGCAGGTGCAAGTGCCTATTGTTCAAAGGATGTGCAACCGAACCACTTAATGAAAGTCATTCGGGAAGTTGCGAATGGAAAGTATGTGGTTGGGTATGACGTATTTGACCTGGATGGATTTGAGACCTGGTTGCGAGAACGATTAGGCCAGACCAATCGTTCATACAGTGACCCAGGTGAGCCGTTCCATCCACTTTCTGGGCGTGAAATGGAGGTTCTTGCTTGTGTGACCCAGGGCATGAGCAATAAAGAAATAGCTACCATGTTAGGGATTAGTCATCAAACGGTTAAGAACCATGTAACCGCAATTTTGCGGAAGCTAGGAGTGGAAGATCGCACTCAAGCCGCAGTATATGCATTACGACATGGGTGGGTTCGTTTGCAGGAAACCGAAAGTTAAACTATGGAAGGAATTTTGTGTAGGAGTTAAGGATGTTAACTGATGGCGACCCAAATGGCCTTGGTGATTTTGAAAGTTGGGAATCATCCAAGCAGAGCATCCGAACTGAGTTAGAGCAATCTCGGCAACAGCTAAAAGAGATTGGTCGTAAGATTGATCACAGCCAAGGGGAAGTGAGCCGGTTGACACAGCGAAATGCGACGATTACTGCAACGATTCAGCAGGTGCGCTCACAATTTGATAATACACCGCGGGAAAAGATTCGAGATGCATATGAGGCCGGGTTGGAAGCAGTCCAACGCCTTTTTGTGATGCGCGGACAATTGGAGAGATTGCAAAGTGAGTATGAAGAAATCAAGCGGTATGTAAACTTGCTGGAGAAAATTGATCAACTCATGGAAAAAGGCGAGTCCGTTCGACCTGGGTCGGCAGGGTCATTCGCTAGTGTAGAGATGATGATCCAGGCACAAGAGGCCGAGAGACAGCGGCTTTCGCGTCAAATGCATGATGGACCTGCCCAAGCGCTTTCAAATTTTATTTTGCAGACTGAAATAGCAGGTCGGTTATTTGATGTTGATCAAAATAGTGCCAGGGAAGAATTGCAGGTATTGAAAGCGGCAGCAACGAATACTTTTAAACAAGTCCGCGATTTTATTTTCCAGTTGCGTCCCATGATGCTGGATGATTTAGGGATGGTTCCAACTGTAAGGCGGTATGTTGACGCTGTACAAGAACAGTCGGGGCTCGAAATCACTATTGCTATTTCAGGGGCAGAACGGCGGCTAGAGCCTTATTTAGAGGTGGTCGTGTTTCGATCTATTCAAGAGTTACTTAATAATGCGATTTCACACAGTCAAGCAAGCGAAATCAAGATCCAATTGGACGTCCCGGAAAACGAGATTCGGGTAAGTGTTGATGATAATGGAAATGGTTTTGATACCAGCGTGATTGAATCGCGGTCCAACTTAGGACTCAAATTGATTAAGGAGCGTGCAGAAATTATGGGGGGTGAATTTGAAGTAGATAGCGTGATTGGACATGGAACACGTGTCCATTTTCGAATCCCAATTGTAAAAACGCCCTCACCAGCTTACTAAAACATTGGGTTTATGAAAAATGTTTAGGCCCTGTGAAAAACAGGGCTTTATATTTTAGAAAAGCAATTTTATGGTAACCGTTCAGTTCCCCCACCTGAAGGGGGTAAGAACCCGAAAAAATGGTGTCCGCAGGGGGTGTACACCCCCTGCGGACACCATTTTTTCGGATAATCTCCTCACCAAGTGAACGGTTACATTTTATGAAGCAATAAATGTAATGATTTTAACTGGCGATAAAACATAAAATGATTAAAATGGAATTATCTCTATTACTTTGCCAAATTGGCTGATAGGAGGCTGATATGCGTCGTGGCAGAATATTTATTTATATAGGCCTGATCCTAATTTTAGGATTAGTAGCAGTAGCTGTTCTTTTTCTTAGGAACCAGCCATCTGCTCCTCCTGAAGGGCCTGAAGGCACTGCTGAACCCCCCGAGGTACCGAAAACATCCGTTGTCATAATGACCCAATCGGTTGAGCGCGGCCAACGAATTACGGAAGATGTCGTTGGGATTGTTCAAATTTCGCAAGAAGACGTCGTTGAAGGGATGTTTATGGACACGGAGGAAGTGATTGGTAGCTTTGCGAAATTTGATCTGGTCGCTGGCGCCTATTTGACTCAGGGGCTTGTGGTAAACAAAGCAGAGGAATTGTCTAGTGCGGGTTCAGATCACGCGATTTTCATTCCACCGGGAATGGTGGCCGTATCAGTCCCGATTGACCGGCTTGCAAGCATTGCTTATGGTGTTCAACGCGGGGATCACGTCAATGTAATGGTGACTCTTTTGATGGTTGATCTCGACTCGGATTTTCAATCCAAATTACCGAATAGTTCATCTTCGATCTTAGCGCCGGGTCCCGGATTGGTCATATCATTAGCACAACCGCAGGAAGGTGGACCCGATCAAATTACGACGAATGTCACAGTAGATGAACTATTGCAAACGCTAACCGCACAAGTCGCGACAGGGGGTGCAGTATCCCCACTTGGTCGCTTAGAACTTGATCAACAATTAGGGCAACCCTTTTATGTAGTTCCCTCAGAACCACAGCGTCCCCGGTTGGTTAGCCAGACATTGATTCAAAATGTAATCGTTTTGCAAATGGGGAATTTTACCCTTGAAGGGCAAGAGGCTGCAACCACCACCACCACCACCACTGAAACACCGGAAGGTGAACCAGTTCCTGAAGAACAAGCGCAACAACAGCCACAAGTTTCGCCGGCTGTAGAAATTCCAGATATTGTTACTTTGATTGTTTCCCCCCAGGATGCAGTCACTCTAAATTACTTGTTAATTAACCCGGGGGCACGCCTCTCATTAGCATTGCGAGGTGCTGGAGATGATACCCTTGTCTCTACAGAAGCTGTTACGCTTCAATTCTTGATCGATCAGTACAACATTCCCCTCCCTGCAAAGTTGCCTTATGGGTTAGAACCTCGGCTTGACTTAATTGTGCCACCGGTTTTGTTGAATGATATCCCTCCAGTCACGGAACAATAATGAATGGCTCTTTGGGATTTGCCGTGGTTGCCTCCCCGCCGATTCCTAAAGAACCTGATAAATTTCGAACTTTGGATTAGACTTTTGACGGCTGGTACAAATGAGATAATGTTAATCTGATTTTTGGGTTGAAATTGAGGAAATATCCCGTTAAAATTAACTATATCTCAATGTGCCAGCCTTTGATTAGGCGGGGCGTTAATTTATTCCTAACACTACCTGGAGAAAATGAATGACAGAGAAAATTCGAGTTTTAATTGTTGATGATGTTGCAGAGACTCGCGAAAATATTCGAAAATTACTGCAATTTGAAAGTGACGTGGAGGTCGTGGGGGTTGCGCGAACGGGGAGAGAAGCAATTGACCAATCTGGTGAATTAAAGCCAGATGTTATCCTGATGGATATTAATATGCCGGATATGGATGGAATTTCGGCGACCGAGGCTATTCGTCGTAAACTCTCGTGGGCACAAATCGTTATTTTGTCGGTGCAAAACGATCAAAATTATATGCGAAGGGCCATGTTAGCTGGGGCGAGAGATTTCCTTACAAAACCACCAACCATTGACGAACTTATTTCTGCTGTTCGCCGTGCTGGTATAATGGCATTAGAGGAAAAGAGTAAGGCAGCAATTGCTCAACCGAAACTTCCCGGTTCGGGCCCGTTGGCTATGGGTTATGGAGCTGGTTCGGGGAAGATCATAACAATTTATAGCCCTAAGGGAGGCACCGGGAAAACAACGCTTGTTGCTAACCTGGCCGTGACGCTTCAAAATGATGAAACTCAAGTCGCGGTTGTTGATGGAAACCTTCAATTTGGTGATGTGACGGTTTTCTTCAATGTGCAAAGTCAAAACCATATAGGCACACTCACTCCACGCGTTTCAGAATTGGATCCAGATGTTGTTGAAGATGTCATCACTACCCATTCTGAATCAAAAGTTAAGATATTGGCTGCACCCCCCAAACCTGGCGAGGCTGAGGATGTGTCTGGAGAACAATTTACGAAATTGTTGCAGTATCTGCGGAGAATGTATGCCTATGTCATCGTGGATACCACCTCTTCATTAAATGAAATTACGCTCGCTGCCTTGGATGTTAGTGATCTGACTGTATTGATCACAACACAAGATATTCCCTCTATCGCAAATGCACGGTTGTTTCTGGATCTCGCTCCTGCTCTTGGTCTTTCAAAAGAAAACATCTTGTTTGTCATGAATAAATACGACAAGCGGATTAATATTACCCCTGATAGAATAGGTGAAAGCCTTAAGAAGGAGATTTCTTCTGTGATCCCATTGGATAGTAGTTCAGCTATCCCAGCTATGAATCGTGGTGCGCCATTTATGATGGATGGGAAGGCAAAATCCCAGCCAGCTGGTCGTGCAATCTTAACGCTTGCCGAGGTTATTCGGCAACGGATTTCAGAAATTGAAGAGCAAGCGATCGAGTCATCTGGGATTGGCAGGCTTTAAACAAATCTTGATGGTATTATTCTGATGATGATTCTCGTTAAATGATAAGGAGCAAAGATTATGTCGTCCTTACTTAGGCGAATTGAACAGGGGCAGGGTGGAACGGCCCCCAAGGCGCCCGATCAGAGTTCAGAAGATTCTCGACTCGCGGCGCTGAAGACGCGCCGCATGCCGCCTCCAGGTGTAAAGCCCCAACAAAATACGTACTTTGATTTAAAGGCTCGAGTACAAAACAGATTGTTGGCAGAACTAGACCCATCTATGGACATCTCTAGGGTAGGAGAAGTGCGTAGAGCAATTCAAGAGTTATTTGAGCAAATTCTGGCAGAAGAAAAAATCGTACTCACTCGCCCAGAAAGACAGCGATTGTTTGAGCAGATTTCAGCAGAAATTTTAGGCTTTGGGCCGTTGCAAGACCTGTTGGAAGACGATACGATAACAGAAGTCATGGTCAATGGGGCAAAAAATATATACATAGAACGTAATGGAAAGATTGAACGTGTTCCGGTTGCGTTTGAGAGTAATGATCATGTGATGCGGATTATTGATCGTATTGTAGCGCCATTAGGCCGTCGTATTGATGAGTCAAGCCCGTATGTAGATGCCCGTTTGCCAGATGGTTCTCGTGTGAACGCAGTCATTCCCCCGATTTCATTGGTTGGGCCAGCCATTACTATCCGCAAATTTTCTAAAATCCCCATTACGGTTGATCAATTAATTGAGTTTGGTTCAATTACTTCAGAAGCTTTACATTTTATGAAAGCCTGTGTAGAGGCACGTCTTAATATTGTAGTATCTGGGGGTACTGGTTCAGGTAAGACTACCCTATTGAATATTCTCTCTAGCTTTATTCCTGCTGATGAACGTATCTTAACCATTGAAAATGCAGCAGAACTTCAACTCCGCCAGGAGCACGTCGTTACGTTAGAATCTCGCCCGGCGAATATCGAAGGGCGTGGCGAGGTTACTATCCGACAATTAGTGACTAATTCCCTCCGTATGAGACCAGATAGAATTGTAGTTGGTGAGATCCGTGACGAAGCTGCTCTCGACATGTTACAGGCAATGAACACCGGCCACGATGGCTCGATGACCACTGCCCACTCTAACAGCCCGCGCGACACCCTTTCTCGTCTGGAGACAATGACGCTTATGGCTGGAATGGAGCTTCCGATCAAGGCTATCCGCGAACAAATCTCTTCTGCTGTCGATTTGATCATTCACCAGGAACGTATGCGGGATGGTGCTCGTAAAGTAATAAATATCACCGAAGTGTCAGGGATGGAGGGGAATGTGATTACAACGACGGATATTTTCATGTTTGAACAGACAGGTTATGACGGTGGGCGGGTTCTTGGACAACTTCGCCCTACTGGGTTACGTCCGAAATTCATGGATAAAATAGAAGCCGCTGGAATTCACTTGCCTGCTTCTATTTTTGGTATTTCAAGGCGAAGGTAAAGATGCCATGACTGGTCTGGTCCTCGGCGTTGGGATCGCAATTGCGGTAGTGCTCTTAATTGTAGGCGTGGCATTTTCACTACAAGACGAACGTTCTATTGTAGATGAACGCTTAGGTCGTTATCTACAAGAGGATGAGCCATCGGTTGAAGAAGAGCGAGGTTCTCTGCTGACCGATTGGATCAATACACGCGTCGAAGGATCAAACCTGGGTGGAAGAATTTCCCAAAGATTGGCACAAGCAGATCTTAAGCTTAAACCTGGAGAGTATGTTGGTTTGGTTATTATTTCGATGGTAGGGGTTGGGATTGTTGGATTGTTCCTGGGGCGTGGCAATGTAATCACGCAATGGGCATTCGCTGCGGTTGGTGTACTGGTTGGTAATTTTTTGCCAGGGTTATACCTGAGCCGTCAAAAAGGGGTAAGGCTTCAGCGCTTTAACGATCAATTGCCTGATATGTTAAATCTCACGGTAAACGGCTTACGCGCGGGGTATTCGACAATGCAGGCTCTAGAGGCAGTTAGTAAAGAGTTACCGCCTCCAGTTTCCGACGAATTTCGGCGGGTCGTTCGAGAAATGCAAATTGGTATCTCCATGGAAAATGCATTAGATAACTTGTTACGCCGGATACCCAGTGCTGACCTGGATTTAATCATCACTGCGGTTAATATTCAAAGGGAAGTCGGTGGTAATCTCGCAGAAATCTTAGACATCATTTCCTATACGATCCGTGAAAGAATAAGAATTCAAAGGGAAATTAAAGTTCTTGTTACTCAGGTACTTTACTCTGGCCGTGTTCTTGCACTGCTACCGATAGGCCTGGCCCTGTTTTTGTGGACAATTAACCCATCCTATATGAACAACTTAATAGATGTTCCTGCATGCGGGATTCCTTTGCTCTTTTGTGGCGGTATAATGATTGCTGCAGGTTATTATGTCATGACGAGGATTGCGAATATCGAAGTGTAACGCTCTTAACCCTCAAAAGGAGTAAATTAGATGAGTCCTATCGTCATTATTGGGATAATCGTATTAGTCATTGTGTTGGGGGCTATCTTCTTGATTGTTACAGGATTAAGGTCTTCACAAGGAGAAGATCCCCTCGAAGATCGTCTGGCTGAATTTGTTTCGCGTGGTGAAACGGCAACCCTGGAAGAAATCGAGCTTTCACAAACATTTACCGAGCGAGTTATATTACCGCTTGCTAGAAGATTAGGGGAGTTTAGCATCCGCTTCACGCCACAAAACGCCATTCAACGAACGACTCAAAAGTTAGAGCAGGCGGGTAACCCTGCTAATCTCGAACCAACTGTTTTCTTCGCACTCCGTTTTATCGGTATTGGGTTTGGTCTCTTGATGTTGTTGGTTTCAAGATTTGCTCCAGAAGATAGTTTTCTTACGGGATCGACAGCGCTATTAATTGCTGCGGGAGCTGCTGCTCTCGGATTTTTCTTTCCCGATTTGTGGCTTCAAGGCCGAATTGACCGCCGACAAAAAGAAATTCGCAAAGCCTTACCGGACGCGTTAGACCTCCTGACGATATGCGTTGAAGCGGGGCTGGGTCTGGATGCGGCTATAGACCGGGTTCAATCAAAATGGGATAATGAACTGTCCCTTATCTTTGCACGTGTTCTGAGAGAGATGCAGCTTGGAAAATTACGTCGGGAAGCGCTTCGTGACATGGCCTCCCGAGTTGGGATTCCAGAATTGACCAGCTTTGTTGCTGCGGTCATTCAATCTGAACAACTTGGTGTCAGTATGGCGAATGTCTTACGTATTCAAGCAGATGCCATGCGAATTAAACGCCGCCAACTTGCTGAAGAAGAAGCTCAAAAAGCGCCAATTAAGATGCTATTTCCCATGGCCTTTCTGATCTTCCCATCTCTGATGATTGTTCTTTTAGGTCCTGCGGCCATCATTCTCATGACCTCTACGGTTGGCGGCATTCTGTTTGGAAACGGTTAACCAACACCAGTATAACAGTTTTGGCTCTTTGGGATTTGCCGTGGTTAATGCCGACCTCCCCGCCGATTCCTAAAGAACCACAGTTTTAGCTTATTTTTTTGAAAATGATGACCCGAAGTGGGGCTTCTATAAAATATCACTTATATCAGTGGCGGTTTGTTTTTCAAGATTTGTTGCTGCCACCAAGTTGTGCAGGATGCCAGAAAATAGGTTCCCACTGGTGTGATGATTGCCGTAGTAAACAAATACCGATAATTGATCCAGTATGTAATCTATGTGGCGTTCCCCAAAAATTACCTCAAATCTGCAGTGACTGTACAACCAATCAACCCATTTTTGACCAGGTACGCTCATTTGCACGATACGAAAATCCCTTTAGAAAGGGGATTGTCCGCCTGAAGTATTATGGTGGTGCAGCTTTGGGAGAGGTTTTCTCAGTCTTTTTGATCCAGATGCTCCTCTCTTTACAATGGAGTTTTGACATGGTGCTCCCTGTCCCATTGAGTGAAGCTCGCCAAAAGAAAAGGGGCTATAATCAAACTGCGTTGATGGCCTATCCCATTTCGCAATATTTCAATTTACCCTACCAACCTTACAGCCTGCGAAGAATTCGTGATACACGTAGTCAAGTCGGATTGACCGGAACTGAACGCCGGGAAAACTTAAGAGATGCTTTTCGTGCGGAAGAAACGTTGGTAAAACGAAAAATCGTAGTCCTGGTAGACGATGTTTTTACGACTGGTTCGACCCTCAATGCTTGCGCCCTGGCCCTTAAGAAAGGCGGGGCCAGTCAGGTTTATGGAATTACCCTGGGACGTCCGGTCGGTTACACTCAAGATTTTTGGGATCTGATCTAATTTTAGCGGGAAATTCTCCCACCCCGTTAATTACGGTAGATCCATATTATCTCTTTGGAGGTGCAAGAAATGACCATTCAAGTCGAAGTCTTTGGCCGTAACATGGATATTAGCCAACGCCTTGATGATTATATAACCAAACGAGCTGCAAGGCTGGAAAGATTTCTGAACGGTGTCGAAGAGGCGCGCGTGGATTTAGCCTATGTCAAAAGCGCGCGGAATGTTGCCGACCGAAATGTCGCCCAAATAACCGTGCGAGGGAAAAAGGTTGTCCTCCGTTCCGAGGAGCGAGCGGATGACATTTTTGTTGCTTTTGACAGAGCACTAGATAAAATGGAACGACAAATCTCTCGCTACAAAGGCAAACGTTATCGCGGACGCGGCGACGGGACGCCATTATCTGACATCATAGCCGAGCCGGGTACGACAGAAGATGTCGAACCAGCAGAAGCCCCTTTCATCGCTCGGCGGAAACGTTTTGTTGTCGTGCCGATGGATGAATTAGAAGCTTTGGAACAAATGAAACTGCTTGGGCATGAAGAGTTCTTTGTCTTCTATAATGCCAATTCAAACACCATCAACGTATTGTATCAACGGCGTGATGGAAGTTATGGCCTTCTTGAACCAGAAATTGGCTAACGCAGAAAGAAATAGGGTAACTACTCAGCACAGAGTGGAAATGGCGATTCCCCTGCCTTAGCCTGAGCAGCTACGAAACATATAAATAAAGTAACCGTTCACTTGGTGAGGGGATTATCCAAAAAAATGGTGTCCGCAGGGGGTGTACACCCCCTGCGGACACCATTTTTTTGG
>DATDOR010000476.1:0-3408 GCA_035293165.1 Anaerolineales bacterium
GGGGAAGGATTGTGGCTGTCACAAGGCGAGACGTCCTCTTACTATAAGCGCCCGGAAGTGAGTGCTGATGGCGCTTTCGTATTTTTATGGAACGACATTTTCGATGCTGCGGATGGCACATTAATGGCATTTGAATATCCATCCAAAATTGACCGGTTCTTGGCGGGCAACGATGGAAAAACCTACTTCCGAACCGGACATAATCTGGTCGAGTGGCAATGGGTTAACGGTACGCCCGAAATCTTACAGGACACCTCCTGGAGTTATCCTATGAGCGAAGAAACGCTGCCACAAGAAGCTGCGGTGACGAAAAATCATGTTTCCTGGGAGTTATACACGTCTGAGGGTGGGGGGTCTACCTCCGTCTTCTGGGTGGAAGTGGTGGAAGAAGAAGGGCAGCAGTTGGGGGCTGCGGGCGCGAACGTTTCGCTAGGGACTGTCGTGTTCATGGACGATGAGACTCTTTTCACTGTGCTCTGCGGCTTTGGAAACTACCGGTTTCCCGACACGTCATCTCCCAAGCCCCAATGTAATGGCATCCGGCCTCTTGGAGAGGAGGAAGCAGAAGAACATGAAGAAGCAGGGGAAGAGAACCTTTGGAGTATTCAACTTGAAAAGACCGGGAACTTTATAGGCGCGGCCTACCATCCCGAAACGGAAATGTTGTATATGACCACCCAAGAGGGCATTCTTTATGCTGTGGACATTACACCCACCCCGGCGGTGGAGATCAGTCAAGCAGGAGGGGAATCTACCCCCTTCGATCTGCCCACCACCCCCGTCGAAATCACCGATCCGGTCGTGGCATGGGAATATCGCCCGGACGGCGGGTTGGTAGGCGGGCCGGTTGCCGCGCTCGATGGGATTATCTACGTAGCAACGATAGGCGGAAAAGTCGTGGCTTTGCAACAAGATGGCGCCCTGATTTGGGAAACCATGCTTGACCCTGCCCCCGGTGCAGGCCCCGAACTTTCCCCGAACGGGCCGCTGTTTATCCCGGATGCAAGCGGGGGATTGGTGGCGTTGGACGGGCAAGGGAACATCCTCTGGCATTTTACCCAACCCATCCCTGGCCTGAAACCGGCTTCCAAACCCGTAATCACCGCGAATGGTATCATTGCTTACAGTATCACGGACAATTACTTTGGGTATGTACAGGCCGTCTCCACCACGGGCGAGGGCGTCTGGCTGTCCGATACGGCAACCACGGCGAAATTTTACCAGCCGCCCCGGGTCAGCGCAGCGGGCGATCTGGTCTTCCTGGCCGAGAACGTGTTCGATACCGGCGATGGTCGTCTGTTGACCTTATCTTCGCCTCAAGATGTTCCCATCGAGCCGGATGAATTCATTACCGGCTTGAACGGCAAAAATTATATTCTTGTAGGAAACACGTTGTTCGAATGGCAGCGCAATGGAGACCAAATCGAAATCCTGACCACCATTGAATGGGATTTCCGTGCCGAAAACGCTGAAAACCCTACTTTCAGTATTTCGTCTCCCGCACAAATCGAAATCGGCCCGGATGGGACGATCACCCTCTGGTATCGCTACAATGTGCTCTGGCTATCTGAGACCGGGGAAACTCTCGCTCTGGCGAATACTACTGCCAACCATACGATTGCTTCGGTGCTCTACAACGATGCAACCAACACCTTCACCTGTGGCATCGTTTTGGGCGGGCCAACAGATCCATCGAGCGAGCAATGTATGGGCTTTACCCTTGGTTCCGAAAAGCCGGATTGGAAAATTGACTTTGGCACGAGCAGCCAGGTGCTGGAAAACGTCCTGGGAGGCGCGCGTATCCCGGCCGGGTTCGTGTTCGCCAGTCGCAAGGGTGTGCTTTACGGGGTGATGGAAAAATCCATTGCCGAAGCCTGGGAAGTGTCTAAAAGCCAGCCCGCTCCCCCCGCCGAAACAGGTGGAAATGGAGCCATCAGTAACGGAAGCGGGTGGGTTTATAAGGCGCCCGAATCGCTGATAGGCAACCCAATTGTAGGGCAAGACGAGATGGTTTACCTGTTGGGCGAATCGCAAACGATGTATGTCTTGTCCTCGGATGGTGGTCTCCGGGCTTCATTCCCCCTTCCGACGAATGTCTATGTATTTCAAAACACCGGGTTTGGAGGGTCATTCGCCTATTTGATGCCCTCTGTCATGGAAGATGGAAATGCTCTGGTGGTCTCGGATAACAGGGTGTACGCGCTCAATTTGGACGGCAGTCAACGATGGGAATTTCCAATCACGCGACCTCCATATAGTTCTCCCATACCAGACGACGTGCGAGGGGTTTGGTTTCTAATAGATAATCTGGGGACACTATACGCTTTTTCCCCGACGGATGGTTTATTATGGACGCATGATCTGGCAGAAGGATTGAAGGCCGCCTCTCCGTGGCCGGTTTTTGGTCCCAATGGCGAGATTTATTATACGATCACCAACGGAACCAAAGGGATGATCGAAGCGCTGAATCCCGACGGCTCGCCCATCCAGCGCATTGACCTCTCCACGTTCAGCTTCTTCCGCCCCATCGAAATTACGCCCGATGGAGTCTGGTTGGTGGTGGACGATAATGTCGTGAACACCACCTCCGGCAGGTTGGTAGAAGCCGATAACCTGGAGTTCCACATTGAAGAGTTCGCGATGGGACACGATGGTAGAAAGTACCTGGTCGCAGGCAGTTCGGTGATCGAGTGGGAAGTGGGCGCAAATGGGCTGCAGATTGTAAATCAGGTGGCTGTCACCTTCCCGGAAAACCGTCAGGCTGGCATTCCCCCTTCGCTCAGTGTCTCCAAAGACAGCGTGTACTGGATTCGTCTCTTCGCCGCCTTTGGCAGCCGGTGGATCAACCTGTGGGTCAATCCGCAGGGAGAAGTGTTGGGACTGGTAAACGTGGACACAAATCAAGAATTGATCCTGAATGTGGACGAGGAAACGAATAGTCTATCGGTCTGCAACCCGAACCGGGATGAAAATCAACTGGAATGTCGTGGATACGAGAACGGCATTGGAACCCCCGCCTGGGAATTGACCATCGAAGGCTTAGGCCGGGTTTCGGATTTGTTTTATCTGAACGGGCGTCTTTACGTGCAGGTGGATGAGGATACGGTGCAGGTGGTGGAGGTGGCGTTACCGTAAGGTATTCGTTACCCGCTGGTGGGTGGGCGTGGACAACGCTCATTATAGAGAAAAATGCTCAGGCGCAGAATCAGCTTCTTTTGACGGCACTAATCCCACCAGTCGGGTGCACATTGTGTTGGGCATCAAAAATCTGCCAACTCTAATTTGCTACGGGCCATAAGGTGATGAGCCATGCTAATCCACCAGGAATAATGATGTAGAGCATGCCTGGAATGAAGTGAGCCCAGAATGTCTGAGGCTGTGTGAATTTGCCTCGGTCACGAACTTCTT
>DATDOR010000477.1:0-5231 GCA_035293165.1 Anaerolineales bacterium
AAAAAAAAGGGGGGGGGTGGTCACCCCCCCCCTTTTTTTTGCAAACACTTTTAAATTTCTTTCAGTTAATCGCTTTTCTAATTGTCATACCCTGCTTAGATTTAATTATAATCTAGTTTAACCATCCGATGAAAACAAAGATGCGTAGTAACTACTCAGCCAGAAAGGGGATTAGTCCGAAAAAAGGGTGTGCGGGGGGTGTACACCCCCCGCACACCCTTTTTTCGGGGAACTTTCTTTTTTGGCCTGAGCAGTTACGATGCGTAATTGCTTTATTCATCTGGTTGTCTCTCCAAGCCGATAGTAAAAAACGCCTATCGTTTTGGCCAACAGACGGCTTCCGGGCAAGTTGACAGAAAATGCTGCGTGTAGCGGTCGAACTCTCGGTTACGTAGGACAATCACTACCTGGGATTCCTCATCATGTTTGGCCTGCTTGATTCGTGAGAAATCCAGGCTCATCTGCTGTACGAATGCCACGGCTTTCTCGTCTTTGATAAGGGCGTCAGGGCGTTCCGATCTCACAAAGAATCGATCAACCCCAACCGCGCCGCCTCCAGGACGGCTTGCAGCCGGTCGGCTTTGCCGAGTTTTCTGAGAATGTTTTTCGCATGGCTGCGGACGGTTTCTTCGCTGATAGATAACCGGGCGGCGATTTCGCGGTAGGTGGCAGGGGTGGCCATTTGCGGCAAAATTTCCAGTTCGCGGGGGGTCAGGATGTCCAGTGGGGCGGGAGCGGGGCTGCGGGAAAGGGAGCGCATCAGCAGGCGGGTGACGCCCGGATCCAGATAGGGCTGGCCGCTGGCGAGGGTGCGGATGGCCGTTTTCAATTCCGCCGGTTCAATCTCTTTCAAGACGTACCCATCTATCCCAACGGCAAGGACATCCAACGCGGATTCGTCCAGTTCGGTGCCGGTCAGGATTAATATCCGGGCGCGGGAGGCGCGGTCACGGAGGGCCTGCGCGACCGCCTTCCCGTCCATCCCCGGCATCATCCGGTCGAGCAGGATGATGTCAGGGTCCATGTGTTCCGCTAAAGTGAGGGCTTCCTGTCCGTTACCGGCTTCCCCCACAATTTGAAAGTCTGGCTCCAGGCGCAGCACCATCGCCAGCCCTTTGCGGACAACGGCGTGATCATCTACGATGAGGATGCGGATGGGAGGCATGGGAAAAGGAACAAGGAGTAGGGGATAAGGATTATAGGGGGACGCGGATCAGGATTTGCGTGCCTTCCCCGGGATGGCTTTGAAACTGGCATGCTCCGCTCATCGCCTGAATGCGTTCCTGGATGCCGTGCAGGCCGAAATGTTCCCGGTTGTAACTGCGCGCCAGCGCCTTTTGGGGATCGAAACCCTTCCCTTGATCGATGATGCGAAGGGCGACTTCCTGGGATTCCACGGCAAGTGACACTTGCACGGTCTCCACCCCGGCATGGTGGATGGTATTGGCCACCGCTTCCTGGGTGACACGGTAAAGGTTGCGCCGCATGGCTGGAGGGAGCCGCTCAAAGTCGCCGGAAGTCTGGAATTGCACCTGGAACTTCCGGTTTTGGCCGCACTGGCTGGCGTGGCTTTGCAAGTCAACCTGGAATCGTTCCAATGTCAGGCTGGATGGCCAGAGGTCGAAGATGGAGCGGCGCACCTGGCTTCGTACCTGGTTGGCAGAATTCACCAACTCGCCCAGTTCCGCTTTGACCTGTTCGACGTTTTCGGGCAGCATCTCCCGGCAGGCGTCCAGCGAAAACGCAAACCCGAATAACGACTGGGCAATGGTGTCGTGCATGTCGCGGGCGATGCGGTTACGCTCCTGCTCGATGGCGAGTTGGCGGGCGCGGTCAATGCACATCATCGTCGTGCCAATGGCAACGGCAGCTTGCGAGGCCACCAGTTTCAAAACGGTAATTTTTTCTTCAGGTATGTTTTCGGGTGTGTTCTCCAACGAGACCAACAGAACGCCCACAGGATGTTCCCGCAGCCAGAAGGGGAGAATCAGGAATTCACCTTCCCCGACCAGCGCGTTCAGCGCCTTATGCGAACTGAGCGGGGTCCCGTTCCGAAAGTGCTGCTGCCGGTTGGCGAGAACCGCCTGGGCGAGCGCGCCGCTTTCCGGCTCGAGGGGGAGTGGAAGAATTTCTTCCGGCAGAATTTCTTCTGGAAGAATTTCTTCCGGCAGAATTTCTGCTGACAGAATTTCTGCTGGCCGGATTTCGGCTGGCCGGACTTCGTCGGGGAGGGGTGTCCTGTCCGGGCGGGCGTGCCACCCCCCCAGCTTACCGCTGACCGGGTCTACCAATCCGATCACTGCGCGCGAAAAACCCAATTCCCCAGTCACCGCTTCCAGGACCCGTTGTTGGACAGCGCTGACATCGGGCGCGGATTGCAAGAGAACAGTCAGCTCATGGAGGATTTTCAACTGGTGGTTTGCAGCAGCTAACTCTTCATACTGGCGGCTTATATCGTCACTCAACTTTTTTTGAGCCTCACCAACGGATCGCAGCCGTTCCAACAGGAGGGAGGTGTACCCGAACAACACAGCGGTCAACCACACTCCGGCCAGTTGGGTAATCAATGCATTGGAGACGACGGCTGTTTCCTGTGGAACGGGAAAGACGATAGCACCCAGGAGATACAAACCGCTTAAAATTCCAGCCGCAGCCACCCCCCCTCGTACCTGGAAGAAAAACGCACCCGCCAAAACCGGGCTGAGCGCGTAAAGGTAATAGGGGCTTTGAGCGGTCCCGCTGACCACCACCAACCCGGCAGAGAAGAACAAATCCACGGTAAGCAGCCAGGGGTGCGCGTGGACAAGCCGGTTGAGGGAAACGAAAAAGAGCGTGATCAGGGCAATGTTTAAGGCAGCTATCCCAAAAATCATCTCCGGCAGAAATACCCAATTAATGGAGGTGGGGGGCTGGAATAAAAACCAGAGTGCGGGCAATAAACTCGCCCACCGGTAGATAACCAGGAGTAAGAAGATTCGTTTTCTATGTTGATTTTGTTCGTCCATGCTATTTACCATACGTTACTGCTCAGGCTGAAGCCAGGGAATTTCCGAAAAAAAGGTGTGGGTGGGGGTGTACACCCCCACCCACACCTTTTTTTCGGCTACATCCTGTCTGAGGGTGAGGTCTCCTCCCCCCTGAGGGGGAGGGGAAGTTCTACCGCCAGGGGGGATGGCGTTCAATAGGGAATCGATTAAAATTATATCAAGGAGTTCTTGTTTCTCCATTATTGGTTTAGGCTCTTTGGGATTTGCCGTGGTTGCCTCCCCGCCGATTCCCAAAGAACCGTTTAGTTTGCTAAAGGAATTGCACATGACAACCATGACAGTTGATCAGGTTCTGGATTGCACCGGATTGTTGTGCCCGCTGCCGGTGGTGAAGGCCACCAAAGCCATCAAGCAAATGGAAATCGGGCAGGTGCTCAAAATGATCGCCACCGATCCCGGCGCTCCCCCCGATATGGCGGCCTGGTCCCGCCAGACCGGGAACGAAATTCTAGAGCAATCCGCCGAAGGCGACAAATTCATCTTTTTTATCAAACGCGTCAAATAATCTGGCGCGTTTTTAGTTTATTAATGGAGGTGAGCTATGTCTCGCTCTGATCCCGATGCTCCCAAGAGATTGGCATTGATCGCCAGCAAAGGCACGCTTGATTTTGCCTATCCCCCCTTCATTCTCGCGACCGCAGCGGGCGCGATGGGGTGGGAGGTGAAAATCTTCTTCACCTTTTACGGTTTGCCCCTGCTCTGTCGCGATTTCAAGGCCACCGTGACTCCTTTGGGCAACCCGGCCATGCCAATGAAGATGCCTTTCGGCCCGGAGGGGTTCCAGAATTTCAACTGGCCGGTCCCGACCTTCATGCAATCCACCCCCGGATTTGGCTCGATGGCAACCGGCTTGATGAAGAAGACATTCAAGAACAAAGGTGTTGCCACCATCGAAGAACTGCGTGATATATCCCTGGAACTGGATGTGGACTTGATCGGCTGCCAGATGACGATGGAGGTTTTCGGCTTTAAGAAAGAGGATTTCATCGAAGGGGTTAACATCGGCGGCGCGGCCACGTTCCTGGAATTTGCTGCGGACGCGGAAGTTTCCCTCTTCATCTGAGCCACCGTAACTGCTCAGGCTAAGAAAGTTCCCCGAAAAAAAGGTGTGCATGGGGGTGTACACCCCCATGCACACCTTTTTTTCGGACTAATCTCTTTCCAGGCTGAGTAGTTATGCGCCATCCGCATTTATCTGCGTACTATTTTTGAAGGAGTATTCCTGAATGTGGCAAGAATTTGACGACGAAGACATCAAACACATTCTCTACGTTCAAACCCACGGCCGGGATATGCCCGAACGCAGCGCGACGCCTTTTTACCTGGCAACCGCGGCGGCGGCGATGGACAATGAAGTCGCCATCTACTTCACCATGAACGGCCCTCAATTACTCGCCAAAGGGGCGCCGGAAACGATCATTGTCCCCAAGGCGGGTGGGGGCGGGAAAGAACTGCGCTACTTCATCAATCAAGCCGTGGATATGGGCGTACGCCTGCTCGTCTGCCAGCCCTCCCTGGACCTGCACGGCTTCACCATGGCCGACATGATCGAAGGCGTCGAAATGATCGGCGGCGCAGCCTTCAACGCGATGGCGACGGAGGCGGACGCGGTGATTTCCTTTTAGTTTGGAGAATTCTGATGGGCTTATTTGCCGATAAATACCCCGAAGTCCCCTACGCAGAAAAATTGCGCCTGTGGGAAGAAGTCAAAGCCGACGAACGTTTCCCCGATTACATGTACGGGTGTTACGAGTGCGGCATTTGTGTCGCGGCCTGCCCCTCGGCCCGGTTTTACGACTTCTCCCCCCGAAAAATCGCACAGGCAGCTGCCCGTGAGGATGTGGAACTGATCTTCGAGCAGATGAATGACGATGTCTGGAACTGCTCGCAGTGTTTTTCCTGCAACCGCTGCCCGCGCCAGAATTCTCCAGGAGGGCTGATTACCATTCTGCGCGAGGTAGCTGTCAACAATGGGCTAAAAACGGCAAAACAGGCACTGGAAGGTTACAGCCGGATCGTCTACAAGATCATGGGCACGGGCACGCAGGTCTCCCCTGACATGCTCCAGCCGGACGCATTCCCGGATTGGGGGCCGGACGTGCGGCGTGTCTCGCAAGAACTCGACCTCTGGCGCCGCGCCCTGCCCCCCGAAACCCTGCACACCACCAGCACCGGCTGGCAGGT